>NZ_NHSN01000006.1 GCF_016653405.1 Halorhodospira halophila | reverse complement strand
GCCGAACTCGGCAGTGAAACCGCTCAGCGCCGATGGTAGTGCGACCACGCTGTCGTGCGAGAGTAGGTCATCGCCAGGCCCCTACACCGAAAAACCCCCGTCTCCTCAATGGAGTCGGGGGTTTTTTTGTTCGGGCGCGTCCCTCGCGCATGTGAGCCCGACGTGCCGGAGAGGCAGTGCGGCGGCAAAACACGCGCGCGACGCTTCATTCTTCTTGCAACCGCGCGGGTGACGTGGTTTTCTAGGTGGTGCCCCAGTCAACAAGCGGGTCCATCCCCGTATCACTCCTCCCGCCGGGCCGGCTGACCAAGCATCATGTAAGGATCGTGACGCCGTGCTGAATGAACTCAGGTCTCGACTGCCACTGCCGCGGTTGCGCAGACGCTCGCGGGTTGGTGTATTTCTCGGCAACGAGCACGTGGCGCTGGCCGCCGTCTCGGCGGATGGGCAGCAGCTGCTGGCCTGTGACTTCCGCGAGGCCCGGCGCGACAACCAGCCCGTGGCCCTACGTGACCTGGTCGAGCAATACGGCCTGCGGGGGTCGGATGCCGTTGTGGTGCTCGATAGCGGCGACTACCAGACTCAGCAGGTGGATGCCCCCCGGGTTCCCGACGAGGAGCTGGCGGGCGCGATCCGCTTCCAACTCAAGAACCTGCTCTACATCCCTTTGGAGCAGGCCCGGGTAGCGGCTCACCGCCAGCACAGCGACCGCTGGAATCAGGAGGGCCACCGTGCCCTGGCCACGGTGGCCTCGCGGAACCGTATCGATGGGGTTCAGGAGCTCACCGCGCGGGCCGGCCTGAAGCTCCGGGCCGTGCTCCCGCGCGAGACGGTCCTCCACGACCTCAGTGCCGAGGCCAACGAGGGCGCTGCTGGGGTGGCGGTGGCGGCGCTTGGTCGTGATGATGGGCTGATCACCATTAGCCGCGGCGAGCTGCTCTACCTCGCCCGCAGCCACCCGGTAGGCACGCGCCGCCTGATGGAGGACCAGCAGGCCGTTGAGCTCCTGGAAGACGAACTGCGTCGTTCCATCGACTACTTCGACGGGCAGCTCTCCACCGGGCCCGCGGGGCGTATCCTGCTCGCGCCGTGCGAGGCGGACCGCGAGGTGCTGGTCGACCGGCTCAACGAGAGCTTCGAGATCCCGTGTGCCCGCCTGCGCCTGAGCCAGATCTTCGACGTGGACGGGCTTGGCCAAGAGCTTGATGAGCACACCGAGGCCCACTGCCTATTCGCTGCCGGCGCCGCGTTGCCGCGGCCTGCGGAGCATGCGCTTTCAATGTATGTCCGCGAGCGCCAGCAGTTCGAGCCGCTCTCCCCGGCGGCGCTTGGCGGCTACATGGCGGCCGGCGTCCTGTTGCTCGGTGCGGTTTCGGCGGTTCACGCGCCGCAGGTCTACGAGCGGGAACGTCGAGCGGCGGATCTCGAGGCCGAGCGCGATGAGCTTACCGCGACGGTGGCTCGGTTCGAGCGGGAGCTGGAGGCGCTCGAGGTCGATGCGTCGTTGCTCGCCGAGCGTGAGGCCCTGGAACGGGAGCTGGCGCTGCTTGAGCAGTTTGATCGGCGCCTCGACGCCCTGGATCGTCGCGCGCTGGCCGGCTTCTCGGAGCCGCTCCGTGGGTTGAGTCGCCAGCGCCAGGATGGGCTGTGGCTGACCAGCATCCGCCTGCGCTCAGGCGGCGGGGCCTTCGAGGGCCGTGCCGTGACGGCGCAGGAGGTGCCGGGTTTCCTCGACGGCCTGGCCCGCGAGCCGGCCTTTCAGGGGTGGCACTTCGAGGAGTTCCGCATGCAGCGTGCCGCCGGTGTCGAGGATGCGGCGGACAGCGTGCGCTTTCGGGTGGCCAGTCCGGGGCTGGCCGGCGGGGATGATGGAGGGGAGTAGACCGTATGGCGTGGCGCCAAGCCCTGCAAAAGCTCAACGACGCCTTGAATGCCCGCACGCCCCGCGAGCGCGTCCTGCTGGTGGTTGCCGTCTTGGCGTTGATCGGGGCCGGTTGGTACTACCTGCACTTCGAGCCCATGCAGCAGCGTGGCGCCGACGCGCAGCAGCGCATCCAGAGCGCGGAGGACCGGATCCGGGCGCTGCGCATCGAGCGCAACAGCCTGCAGGCGGAGCTGGATGGGGATCCCGACGCCGAGATCCGCGATGAGCTCGACGCCCTGCGCCAGGAACTCCAGTCGCTGGGGCAGGCGGTCGGCGAACGGATGCCGGAGTTCATCGAGCCGGACCGCATGCGTCAGGTTCTGCATGCGCTGCTCGTCGAGCAGCAGGGCGCGCGCCTGATCCGCCTGGAGCGGCTGCCCGCCGAGGAGGTGGTGGGGCCCGATGAGGATGAGGCTGGACCGCAGATCTTCCGCCATGCGGTCTACATGGAGTTTGAGGCGGATTATGCGACCACCGTTGAGTACCTGCAGGCCGTGGAGGAGTTGGAGTGGCAGTTCGCCTGGGAGAGCCTGGACTATGACGTCACCGAACATCCGCGCGCGCGTGTGCGTGTGCAGCTGCACACCATCAGTGGCCACCGCGCCTGGCTGGGGGTCTAGGATGCATGGCCCGGTTTTTACGGCGTTAGCGCTTGGCTTTCTGGGGATCTCTGTGGCGCTCGCCGGCGGGGATCCGACGGCGCCGCCGCGGGTTATGCCCCAGGCGCCCGGCCTCCCGGGCGCGCCGGGCGCCGATACCGAGCTGCCCCGACCCGGCATGGTGCTCCGCGAGGAAGGACAGCGGTTTGCCCGTTTCGATGGCCACTGGTACCGGGTCAACGAGGAAGTGGAGGGCGCGCGCATCGTGCGTATCGGAGCCTACGGCGTCGATCTGGAGGTCTACGGCCAGCGGCTCTACCGCCCGGTGGTCGAGCACGGTGTGGAGAAGCGGATGCGCACACGCCAGGACGGATTGGGAGGTAAGGGTCAATGAAAGCAGCATTGGGGGTCGTGCGCTTGCGCCTTTGGCTCGGGTTGGCCGGCGCGGCGGTGCTCCTCGGGGCGTGTGCATCGCCGGGGGAACGCGCGCAGGAGCGCTCCGATCGCGCCGCTGAGCAGCTGGCTCCGACCGAGCCCGACGGGCAGGTTCGCGAGGATGACAGCGTCGCCTCGACGCAGGCGCTGGAGGAGGCCCTCGGCGCGCCGGGCCTGGGAGATCCGCTGGAACTCCAGCCCGAGGATCCGCGCTTCGACATCATCGCCGACGGCGTCGATGCCGGGGCGTTCTTCCACGGCCTGGTCGAGGATACCCCGTACAATGTGGTCGTCCACCCGGAGGTGGAGGGCGAGCTCTCGCTGACCCTGCGCGATGTCTCAGTCCCGGAGGTGATGGACACGGTCCGTGAGATCTACGGCTACGAGTACAAGCAGGCGCGCACCGGTTTCCTGATCCTGCCGGCCCGCCCCCGGGCCGAGGTCTTTCACCTCGACTACCTGAACGTCCATCGCAGCGGTCATTCGGGCACGCGCGTGACCTCCGGTGAGATCACCAGCGATGACGGCGGCGATGGCGTGATCGGCAGTCGCGTGGACACCTCGTCGAACTCTGATCTGTGGGGGCAAATCGAGGAGACCGTCACCCGGATGATCGAGGACGACGAGACCGCCTCCGTGGTGGCCAGCCCGGCGGCCGGGACCCTGGCCGTGCGCGGTATGCCGGAGTCCTTGCGTCGGGTGGAGGAGTTCGTCGATCGCCTGCAGGCAAGCCTGAACCGCCAGGTCATCCTTGAGGCGCGTATCCTTGAGGTAGAGCTTGGCGACGACTTCCAGGCCGGCATCAGCTGGGAGTCCATTGGTCGGCAGGATGGGCGCCCGCTGGAGGGCTCCTTCCGTCCGGGCGATAACCTGGAACTCAGCCAGGCGGGGGTTTTCAGCATCGGCATCACCCGCGGGGTGGACGGCCAGCGCGGCTTCTTCGAGGGCTTCCTGCGTGCCTTGGAGCAGCAGGGCGATGTCCAGGTCCTCTCCACGCCCCAGGTGTCCACGCTCAACAACCAGAAGGCGGTGATCAAGGCCGGTACCGACTCGTTCTTCCAGACGGATCTCAGCATCAATTACCGCAGCTTTACCGATGGCGCGGGCAATCAGACGGTGCAGCCGGAGCTGGATCCGGACTTCGAGCCGTTCTTCTCTGGCATCGCGCTGGATGTGACCCCGCAGATCGAGGAGAGTGGGTGGATCAATCTCCATGTCCAGCCCTCGGTAACCGAGGTGCGCGAGCGCGAGCGCACGTTGCGTACGGGCCGCGGCGATGATGAGGTCCGCTTCTCGCTGGCCGAGAGCGACGTGCGTCAGTCGGACTCCATCGTCCGCGCGCGCAGCGGCGAGATGATCGTCATCGGCGGTTTGATCGAGGAGCGCGAGGAGCAGGAGACCTCTCGAGTGCCGCTGCTCGGGCGCATACCGCTGCTCGGTTGGCTGTTTACGCAGGAACGTCAGACCTCGAGCAAGTACGAGCTGGTGATCCTCCTTCGGCCTCGCGTGGTGGGTGCCGATACCTGGGCCGGAGAACTCGAGGAGCACTCGCAGCGGATCCAGGGTCTCTACGACCGCTATTGAACGGGGCGTTGGCTGGCATGTACCTGGAGCACTTCGGGCTGTGCGAGTACCCGTTCCGGCTGACGCCGAACACCGGCTACTACTACGGGCGGGCCAGTCACCAAGAGGCTTTGAACATGCTCTGGGTGGCCCTGGAGAGCGGCGAGGGGTTTCTGCGGGTGACCGGCGAGGTGGGGACCGGCAAATCCCTCCTTTGTCGGCAGCTGCTGCGCAAGCTTGGTGACCGCTGGGAGGCGGTGCTGATCCCCAATCCGGCCCTCGATCCGGCCGCGCTGCGCCAGGTGGTGGCCGACGAGCTCCGGCTCGGGGCCACCACCGCCGGTGAGAATGCCCACGAGCTGTTGCGGACGCTCTACGCCCGGCTGCAGGAGAATGCCGCGGACGGACGACGGACACTGCTGATCATCGATGAGGCCCAGGTGATGCCGGATGAAAGCCTGGAGACCCTGCGCCTGTTGACCAACCTGGAGTCCGAGGAAGAGAAGCTGCTGCAGGTGGTCCTGCTCGGCCAGCCGGAGCTGGACGTGCGCCTGGCTCAACCCCACCTGCGCCAGCTGCGCCAGCGCTGCACCTTCCGCTACCAGCTGGAGCCGCTGCCCCTGGAAATGGTGGACGACTATCTCCACCACCGGGTGCAGACCGCCGGTTACCGGGGTAGCGGCCTCTTCGCGCCGAAAGCCAGTCAGCTCATCGGCCGGGCCGGGCACGGGGTGCCCCGGACGATCAACACCCTGGCCCACAAGGCCCTGCTCGCCGCCTTCGGCGATGGGGTGCAGCGGGTCGAGCGCGGGCACGTGGTGCGTGCCATCGAGGACACCGAAACGGCGGACGCTTCGGCCATCGGTCTACGACGCTGGTTGCCGGGTCGCGGCCGCGGGGAGAGGTACACGTGAGCTTGATCAACGAGGTCCTGCGCCAGACCGCGGA
The DNA here is from genome assembly GCF_016653405.1 of Halorhodospira halophila. Lineage (NCBI taxonomy): Bacteria > Pseudomonadati > Pseudomonadota > Gammaproteobacteria > Chromatiales > Ectothiorhodospiraceae > Halorhodospira > Halorhodospira halophila. The sequence goes on along the minus strand of NZ_NHSN01000006.1, from coordinate 26,426 downwards.
GCGGGAGCAGCGCGGTCAGAACGGGGCTGGTGACGCCGGCGTGCAGGCCGCCTTTGCCGTGGCGCGCAAGCCGCAGCGGCGCCGCCACTGGCTTGTGGCCGTCTTGGCTGGCACCGTCGCGGTGGCTGTGACCGGGGGTAGCGCGTACTGGCTGCTGGCCGATCGGGATGCGGGATCGCAACAGCCGGCGCCGGTGGCGGCAGCGGAGGACGACGCCGTGGAGCGCCCCGATGAGGTAACCCTGCCCGACGAGGCCCCGTCCGAGGCGGTGGTTGGCGGACTGCTCGCGGAGCGCCAGGCGGATCCCGAGCAGTGGGTGGCCACCGCGGAAGCGGGGTCGGGTCAAGCGACCGGGAACGGGGCGGCCCTAGAGGAACCGCTGGTAGAACCGCCGCGAGCCGATGCCACCGCCGTGGCCGCCGCCCAGGCCCTGGCGGCGGGTGCGATTGCCCAGGGGGGTGCCGAGACGGCCCCGCTGCCTGAGGCCGATACCGCTGACACCCTGGAGGAACTGGCGGACGAGGCCGTCGCGGGTGCCGAGGCGACCTCGCCGGAGTCCGCCACAGAGGATCCGCCCACAGACATCGGGGGGGCTCCGGCGGAAGCCGATCCGGCGTCGTCGCAGGGAACCTTCGTCCGCGAGCCGAGCCGACCGGATGACAGCGCGCGGGCCGACAGCCTGATCCAGCAAGCCGAAACCCACCAGCGCGCTGGTGACACACTGAGCGCGTCGCAGTCTTATCGCCGCGCCCTGGAGATGGACCCCGAGCGGCACGACGCGCGCATCGGCTACGCGCGCATGCTGGCGCGAGCCCAGCGGGTGGAGCGCGCTCGAGGCGTCCTGCGCCAAGGACTGGATCGCGCGCCGGCGCACGAGCGCATGGCGCGGCTCTACGCTCACCTCTCGGAGGAGCATGGCGAGCCCCAGGCCGGTATTGATGCCCTGGAGCCGGTCCGCGAGGCCCGGGACGGCCGGGCTGGTGCCGTGGAAGCCCACCTGGCCGCGCTCTACCGCCAGATCGGGGCTCATGATCAGGCGCTGTTGCTCTACAGCGAGCTCGCCGAGGCCGAGCCCGATAACGGCCTCTGGCAGGCCGGTATCGCGGTGTCCGCCGAGGCCCTGGGCAACGACGGCGCCGCCCGCCGCGCTTGGCAGCAGGCCCGGGAGCGAGATGGCCTCAGCGCCGAGGTCGCGGCCCACGCCGAAGCCCGCATCGAGGCCCTACAGGGAAGATGAGCCAAGAAAAGGGAGTTGCACCGATGAAACGGCAGAAGATTCGCCTCGGGGATCTGCTCATCAAGCGGGGTCTGATTAGCCAGGGCCAGATGCAACAGGCCCTGGAGGCGCAGAAGCAGAGTGGCCGGAAGCTCGGCGAGCAGCTCATCGCCATGAGCTTCGTTACCGAGGACCAGCTCCTTAATGAACTCTCGCGGCAACTGGAGGTGCCCTGGGTCAACCCCAACGACTACTGGGTCGACCCGGAGGTGGCCGGCAAGCTGCCCGAGAGCTACGCTCGGCGTTTTGTCGCCTTGGTGCTCAAGGAGACCGAGCAAGATTTCCTGGTGGCCATGGCGGACCCGAGCGATCTAATCGCCTACGACGAGATCGTCCGTGTCCTGCGCCATCCGGTTCGCCTGGCCGTGGCCCGCAGGCAGATCCTTGAGGATCTGATCAATCTCGTCTACCGCCGAACCGACGAGATCACCAGCATCGCCGAGGAAATCGGCCGCGAAATCACCAGTGCCGACGATATCGACCTCTCCACCCTGCCGGTGGGCGAGGGCGGCGCCAGTGCCCCGGTGGTACGCCTGCTCCAGTCGCTATTCGAGGACGCCGTGCAGGTGGGTGCCTCGGACATCCACATCGAGCCCGACGAGCAGGCGCTGCGCATCCGTATCCGCCGCGACGGTGTGCTTCAGGAGCAGATCTTCCACCAGTCCAACATCCACCCGGCCATGGTCTCGCTGCTCAAGCTCATGTGCGGGCTGAACATCACCGAGCGCCGTTTGCCCCAGGACGGCCGTTTCCAGGTCCGTGTCCACGGCCGCAGCATCGACGTGCGCCTCTCGACCCTGCCGCTGCAGCACGGCGAGGGCGTGGTCATGCGTCTGCTCGACCACAGCTCCGGGGTCAGCTCGCTGGATCAGACCGGCATGCCCGACGACATCATTCAGCGCCTGCGGCGGCTGATCCGGATGCCCTACGGCATGGTGTTGGTCACCGGGCCTACCGGTTCCGGCAAGTCCACCACGCTCTACGGCGCACTCTCCGAGATTAACCACCCCGGGGTCAAGGTCATCACCGTCGAGGATCCGGTGGAGTACCGTCTGGCTCGGGTCAACCAGGTCCAGGTGCGCGAGAGCATCGGCCTGACCTTCGCCCGGGTGCTGCGCACGACGCTGCGCCAGGACCCGGACATCATCATGGTCGGCGAGATGCGCGACGAAGAGACCGCCGACATCGGCTTCCGGGCGGCGATCACCGGGCATTTGGTCTTCTCGACGCTGCACACCAACGACGCCATCTCCACCGCCAACCGCCTGGTGGACATGGGCGTGGAGCCGTACATGATTGCCGCCGGTCTGCGCGCTGTGCTCGCGCAGCGCTTGCTCCGGCGTATCTGTACCCACTGCCGCGAGCCCTACACCCCGGACGAAAACGAGCGGGCGTGGCTGCGGACCATCTTCGGCGAGCAGCAGACCCACGGCCTTTCGCTGTACCGCGGGCGCGGCTGCAACAGCTGCAGCAATACCGGGTATAGTGGGCGGATCGGCGTCTTCGAACTCCTGGAGATGGATGCCGACAAAATCGACGCCCTGCGCCGCGGCGATCAGTCCGGGTTTGCCGCCGCCTGCCACGCCGATCCTAGCTACGAACCCATGAGCCGTGTGGCGCTGCGCTACGCGCGCGAGGGCATCACCACGCTCCAAGAGGTCTCGCGGGTCCTCGGGGAGGCCGACGAGAGCACCCTGCGCGACGAGGCGCGAGCGGTCCGCGAGGCGGCAGTACGGGACGGGCCCCACGCTACGGAGCCTGCAGGCGGGATGGCGGCGTCCGTGGACGCCAAGGACGGGGCGTCGTCGTCCCAGGACTAACCGGAGGCGCGGATGCCGAAGTACCGCTACCGCGGACGCACCGGTGCTGGTCAGCTCCGTGAGGGGACGGTGGATGCCCCCACGCTGTCTGACGCCGCCGATGAGGTCTTCGACCGAGGGGTGACACCCATCGATGTCCGCCCCGTCTCCGGCGCTGGAGGGGTCCGCGTGGACGATCTGCTCCGGCAGCTGAGCGAGCGGGCGGTGGGGCTGGATGATCTGATCACCTTCACCCGACAGTTTCGCGTGCTGCTGCGTGCCGGGGTGCCCGTGGTCCGGGCCCTGCGCGGCCTGGGCCAGAACGCCTCCAGCCCTCGCCTGGGGCGCACCCTGGGAGAAGTGGCCTCGGGGCTGGAGAGCGGCCAGAGCCTGAGCCAGGCGATGGGTCATCACCCCAAGGTCTTCCCGCGGCTGCTACTGGCGATGATCCGCGTCGGCGAGGAGTCCGGCCAGCTGGAGGAATCCCTGCAGCGCATGGCCGAGAGCCTGGACCAGGAACGCACGACCCGTGAGCGGATCAAGGCGGCGCTGCGCTACCCGACCTTCGTGCTGATCGCCATCGTTGCGGCCCTGGTGGTCATCAACGTCTTCGTGATCCCGCCGTTTGCCGATCTGTTCGCCGGCATGGACGCCGAGCTCCCGGCAGTGACCGGATTGCTGATCGGCTTCTCGGAAGGTTTTGTCGCCTACTGGCAGCTGGTCTTCGGCGGCGCCTTTCTCGCTGGGCTGGGCGTGCGCGCCTACATCGCGACTGAGGACGGACGCCTGCGCTGGGATGCCATCAAACTCCGTATCCCCGGCGTGGGCGGCATCATGCGCCGGGCCTTGCTGGCGCGCTTCGCCCGCACTTTCTCCATGGCCGTGCGCTCCGGCGTGCCGCTGCTCCAGGCCATGGACTCGGTGGCCGAGGCCACCGATAACGCCTACATTGCCCGCGGCATCCGGCAGCTGCGTACCGGCATCGAGCGCGGCGAGGGATTGCACCAGGTCGCCGAGCGCAGCGGACTCTTTACTCCGCTGGTGTTGCAGATGCTCGCCGTGGGTGAAGAGACCGGGCAGGTGGCGGACATGATGGATCAGGTCGCCGAATTCTACGAGCGCGAGGTGGAGGAGGATCTCAAGAAGCTCTCCTCCTACATCGAGCCGTTCGTGATCGGTTTCATCGGTATCCTGGTCCTGATCCTCGCCCTGGGCATCTTCCTGCCCATGTGGCAGATGGGATCGGCCGCCCTGTGACGGGAAGGGGGAACCACGGCATGGGGGCGAGCGCTGTGACCCGACCGGGCGGCCCGTCGCGCCGCCTCTTGCAGAGGCCGGCAGCCGCGCGCTCCGCCCGCGGCGTGACGCTGATTGAGCTGATCCTGGTGCTGGTCATCCTGAGCATTCTTGCCTCGGTTGCTGCACCCAACCTGAGCGGTTTCACCGATGGCACCGAAGTCCAGTCCGTGAAAAACAAACTGATCAGCGACCTGCGCAGTGCCCGCGCCAGGGCGATGGCGTGTAGCGGAGCGACATTGGAAGTCGATCTTGGCAGCTGGGAGAGGCGCTGGGCGCCCGAAGGTGAAGGCTGCGGGAACCTGCCGGATCTGACGAGAAAAGATGGCGTAACCGTGAGCAGCGACCCCGCGAAGTTCCGTTTTAGGTACCCCCACGGTGATCTGGAAGATGGAAGCGGGAACGGACTTTCAGGCGAGTTCACGATTGACCTTACCAAGGGGGACGTCACCCGCGCGCTTTGCGTCCGCGCAGCGACCGGCGGCGTCTCCCGGGGGGCGTGCAAGTGACAATTGACCGAGTACAACGCCGAGATACATGCCTTCGCAAGGCGACCGGTCCGCGGGGCTCAGGTTTCGTAGCCAGCGCGGCCCAGCGAGGCCTGACCCTCATCGAGATGATTGTCACCATCGTGGTGCTCGGCATCGCCATGGCTGCCCTGGCGTCCTTCTACCCGCTCCTGGCTCAGTTGCCGGATGCTGAAGAGGCTGAGAGAGCGGCACGGAATGCCGAGAGTTGCGCGGAGTTGATTATTGCGGCATTTCGTGATGGGAAATTCGACCCTGACCTTTTAAATGACGGATACGAAATTAGCAAGGAAGATAAGCAGACTCTAGACGAAGGGGATATTGACGTAACGAGGGATCTATGGGGCGCTTTTTGCGGAGGGGGTATCGTTGTTTTCGTTTATGATGACACTGATGAGGCTGTGCGCATCGTGAAAATCGATTACGAGGAGAGCGCTGTATCGGGGTTGAGTCCTCTTTATATAGGTTTTTGACTCAAGTGGCCATCATTAAATCAGCTTGGTCTATGATTCCGAGGTCAGAAAGATGGAGCGACAGAAGGGGCTCACCCTGTGGGAATTGATCATCGTCCTGGTCCTTGCCGGGATTGTGGCGGTCATGGCGGCGCAGCCTTTCTCGGCGCTTTTCAATGTCTCCATCACCTTGGAAGATGAGCTGGATGCCAAGGCGGACATCGCGTATGCCGTGCAGCGGATGCGCCAAGAAGTACGGCGGATGGATGGTAACCCCTGTAATGGGGCCATCAATGGTGCGGACGACGGAATAGAATTAAAGACACGGGATGGCCGAGTGTTTTTGTACATTGGCGAAGAGACGAAGATCAAAACCTGCGAGGCGCGAGGACCTGACGGTTTCTATGAGATCGTTATCGAAGTAGATGGTGAATCGTATGACTTTGGCGTAACCCGGCGCGTCCTCTGACAGGAAAAGTTGGTGCATCACGGAGGGGTGATGAGTACCAAATCAAGAGATAATAAATCCGCAAATGATTTAAAAAGTAAAAGCCTTCAGGGCGGCTCCGCGCTGATCATCGGGCTCGTAGCGATTGTGGCGATCGGTCTCCTTGTCGCCGGTTTGGGTCGAATGGTTGAAAGTAGGGCTGTCGTTACAGTGCAGAGCTTAGTCGATGCACGGGCTTTTTATGCGGCCGAAAGCTCCCTCATATCTGGTCGTCGCTATATAGAGCTGAGTGATCACGTCTTTGGTAAGACGAAAGATGGCAGAGGGAATTATTGCCGAAGTGGTGAAGGTGCCTATATTGGTAAGGTTGGAATAAGTGGAAATTCTAATGCTACGCAGGTAAGGCATACCATTTGTGCGTCGATTGATTTCAGAAAAATTGCTGAGCAGTCTTCTGGGTGGAGTGTTGTCGAAAAGCTGGCTGGTGGGAATAAAAAAATAGAAAATTTGTACGTTCCAGAGGAAGAAAAAGCTCAAGGTGGGGGGAATGTAGAGGTGGAAGGAGCAGCATGCCTCGCTAGTGGATCAAGTGTGACCGGTAATGTTACTTTTAAAGGTGATGTTTATATTCAGTCCGGTTCTCCAGGGGACTTCTTTACGGGAAACGCGCCTAGCTTCGATGGGTGCATATATGTTGACGGTAAGGTCGCTGATGTTGAAGATGAAAAACATATTGCCCACGGCAGCGATTGCTCAAAAGAGCCGGGCGAGCCAACTGGCTCTGGACGCTGGTGTGGCGGGCTAGATAGTGCCGGTTTTCCGCCGTTGCGCAGTTGGGATTATGCGAGATTCTAGAGTTATTCCCCCCCTTTTGCTCTGGGGGTCAAGACCCGCCCGGGTAAAGGACTAACGTTCCCGCGGCCCACCTCTCTTCCCCGCCTCCTCCATCGATACCACACCCTGCTGCACCAACTGCTGCAGGGCGTGATCGAGGGTCTGCATCCCCTGGGAGGCGCCCGTCTGAATCGTTGAATACATCTGGGCGACCTTGTCCTCGCGGATGAGGTTGCGGATGGCCGGGGTGCCGATCATGATCTCGTGGGCCGCCACGCGGCCGCCGCTGCTGCGCTTGAGCAGGGTCTGGGAGATCACCGCCTGCAGCGACTCCGAGAGCATAGAACGGACCATAGATTTCTCGGCGGCGGGGAAGACGTCGATGATGCGGTCGATGGTCTTCGGGGCGGAGGAGGTGTGCAGCGTGCCAAAGACCAGGTGGCCGGTTTCGGCGGCGGTCAGGGCCAGGCGGATGGTCTCCAGGTCGCGCAGCTCGCCGACCAGGATCACATCCGGGTCCTCGCGCAGGGCGGAGCGCAGGGCGGCGTCGAAGCTTTCGGTGTCGCGGTGGACCTCGCGCTGGTTGATCAGCGAGCGCTGCGGCTCGTGGACGAACTCAATGGGATCCTCGATGGTAAGGATATGACCGGCGTCCTGGCGGTTCTTCTCGTCGATCATCGCCGCCAGCGTGGTGGACTTGCCGGAGCCGGTCGGTCCGGTGACCAGAATCAGTCCGCGGGGGAGTTGGCAGAGGTCACGGAAGATCCGTGGCGCGCCCAGACTCTCCAGCGTGGGGACGTCACTGGGGATGGCGCGGAAGACCGCACCCATGCCCCGGTCCTGCTGGAACGCGTTGACGCGAAAGCGGCCCAGCCCGCGGGCGGCGAAGGAGAAGTCGGTCTCCATCCGCGCCTCAAGCTCGCGGCGCTGGCCGTCGTTCATGATGTCGTAGACGCGCCGCTGCACTTCCTTGTGGCTGAACGCCGGCGCGTCGATGCGGCGGATGTCGCCGTCCACGCGGATGATGGGGGGTTGCCCGGCCGAGAGGTGCAGATCGGAAGCGCCCTGCTCGACGGCAAAGCGGAGGAGGTCCGTGATGTCCATATGCACCCTCGGGATTTTGTAAACGGTGTTTGCAGATTATCAACCCTGGGTGGGGCGGACAATACGGGCCGGACACCCCGACGCGCCGATGGCGCGCCGGGGTGTTCCCGCGGGGAGGGACGGGGGTGTTGCCACCGCCGCCTGAGCCGGCAGCGGTGGCCTAGGCGGAGTGCTGCTCGCGCAGGACGTTCTTCTGCACCTTGCCCATGGTGTTGCGCGGCAGCTCGTCGACCACGTGGACCTGCTTGGGCACCTTGTAGCCGGCCAGCTCGGCCTTGAGCCGCTGGATCAGGGTCTCGCCGGCCGGCGGCCGGTTGGCATCGGCGGGGACGATGAAGGCGGTCACGGCCTCGCCAAGGTCCGGGTGGTCCAGCCCCACCACCGCCGACTCCTGCACCTCATCCATGGCGTCGAGCTCGTTCTCCACCTCCTTGGGGTAGACGTTGTAGCCGCCGCTGATGATCAGATCCTTCTCGCGGCCGATGATCGCGTAGTAGCCGTCCTTGCTGACCTGCGCCATGTCGCCGGTGATGAAGAAGCCATCATCGGTGAACTCCTCGCGGGTCTTCTCCGGCAGTCGCCAGTAACCGTTGAACACGTTCGGGCCCCGAATCTGCAGGGAGCCGGGTGTTCCCGGCGGCACCTCGTGGCCCGTGTCATCGACGATCCGCGCCCGGACGCCGGGCAGGGGGCGTCCGACCGTACCCGGCCGACGCTCCCCGTCGAGGGGGTTCGACAGGTTCATCCCCGTCTCGGTCATCCCGTAGCGCTCGAGGATCGCGTGGCCGGTGCGTGCCCGCCACGCCTCGAAGGTCTGCTCCTGCAGCGGTGCCGAGCCGGCGACGAACAGCCGCATGGTTCGGCACTGCTCGGCGGTGAGCCCCTCGTGCTGAAGGAGCCGGGTGTAGAAGGTCGGTACGCCCATGAGCACCGTCGCTTCGGGCAACAGGGCAACGATCTGCCCGGCGTCGAAGCGCGGCAGGAAGTGGATGGTCGAGGCCCCGAGCATGGCGCAGTGGAGCGCCACGAACAGGCCGTGGACGTGGAAGATCGGCAGGGCGTGGATGAGCACGTCGTCGTGGCGCCACCCCCAGGCGGCCTCCAGCGCCAGGGCGTTGGCGCTCAGGTTGCGGTGGGAGAGCACCGCGCCCTTGGGGCGGCCGGTGGTCCCCGAGGTGTAGAGGATGCTGGCCGGGTCGTCGGGATGGACAGCGGCGGTGGCGGGGGCCGGTCCGATGCCGGCGGCCGCTTCTTCCAGCAGGCTTCCGCCGCCCGCGGCATCGAGGGTCTCCAGGCGCGTCGCCGGGTGCTCGGCGACGATCCCACGCAGCAGTTCGGCACGCTCCGGGGCGCCCACCACGAGGCGGGGCTCCGCATCCTGGATGAAGAAGGCGAGCTCGGATCGCTTGTAGGCGGTGTTCAGGGGCAGGAAGACCGCGCCGGCGTGCAGGCAGGCGAGGTAGAGGGCGACTGCCTCGGGGCTCTTGTCGACTTGCACGGCCACCCGGTCGCCGCGCCGGACCCCGATCTGCTCCAGGACCGCGGAGAGGTGCTCGGCCAGGCCGAAGGCCTCGTCGTAGGTCCAGGTTCCGCGCTCCGGCGTGATCAAAAAGGGCTTGGACGGAGTCGCCGCGGCCCGTTGCGCCAGGGTGGTGTAGAGGTTGTGAGCGGCCGGATGGCTCGTGGGTTGCGGGGTCATCGCTCCTCCTCGCCTTCTTCTTGCGGGGCGGGCCGGGCGTGGCCGGAGCCCCGGTTGCGTGGCGTATTCGTCGCCATGTTGACGGCGTGCATTATAGATTCTACATTCATAATTACAAACCGCCAACGCCAGGGAGTCACGCAAGGCCATGGCCAATTCGCTTCGCACCAAAGCTATGTACAGCCAGGTTGCAGACCTGTTGCGGGAACGGATCTTCCGGCAGGAGCTCAGCCCGGGGGATCGGGTGGATGAGCTTGCGCTGGCCGAGGAGCTCGGCGTCAGCCGGACGCCCGTCCGCGAGGCGCTGAAGATCCTCGACGCCGACGGCCTGGTCACGCTCGAGCCGCACCGGGGCTGCCGTGTGCGCGAGCTGTCCCAGGACGATCTGGCCCACCTGTTCCCGGTGATGGCCGTGCTGGAGGGGCTCATCGCCCGCGAGTGCGTGGAACGCATCGATCAGCAGGCGGTGGATGAGCTCTTCGAGCTGCACGAGCAGCTGGAGGCCGCCGCGGCCGACGGCGATATCGACCGGTACTACGAACACAACTACCGCTTCCACACCCGGCTGCAGGAGCTGTGCGGCAACCCCTATCTGCAGCGGGTGGCGGCGGAGCTGCGCCGCATCCTGATCTTGGCCCGCCACCGGCAGCTACGCACGCCGGGTCGCCTGCAGGCCTCGCTCGGGGAGCACCGGCAGCTGATGGAGGCGTTCCGCGATCGCGATCCCGAGGCGGCGGACGCCTGCATGAAGGGCCACCTGCTCGAGCAGGGGCGCACGCTGGTGGGCGGCGGGCAACGCCACTGAACCGGATACCCCGAACCGACAGGCACCAATAAGGGAGGATCCAGCCATTCGAGAGCAGTAAGCGAGACCCGATCCGGCCGTCGCTGCGGACAACAAGACCCGGTCACCGGGCACCGGCGACGGTCGGATCCCGACGATCCAATGCCGCTTGGGAGGAGTCCCGATGAAAAACAGTCATCCGCAACGCCGGATTGCGCAACTGAGCGTGTCCGCTGCCGCCGCCGCGGTCCTCGCGGCTGGTTCTTCGAGCCTCGCCGCCAGCGAGGTCCGGCTTACCGCGTCCCACCAGTGGCCGGGAGGCCAAGGGGATTTTCGGGATGAGATGGTGCAGATCCTCGCGGATCGGGCCGCCGAGTCCGATACCGGTCTGGAGATCCGCGTCTACCCCGACTCGTCCCTGTACGGGGCCCGTGAGCAGTGGCCGGCGATCGCGCGCGGCCGTCTCGATATCACCGCGCTACCGCTGGCCTACGCCGGTGGTCGGCATCCGGAGTTCAACCTGACCCTGATGCCGGGGCTGGTCAAGAATCACGATCACGCCCAGCGGCTCAATGAGTCCGCATTCATGGACGAGATCGTCGAGGTCATGGAGGACAACGGCGTCAAGGTCCTGGCCCACACCTGGCTGGCCGGCGGTTTCGGGTCCAACGAGCAGTGCATCACGGCCCCGGAGGACGTCGACGGCGCGCAGATCCGCGGTGCCGGGCAGTCGTTCGAGACGATGCTCTCGGCCGCGGGGGCGTCGATCAACTCGATGCCGAGCTCCGAGATCTACACCGCGCTGCAGACCGGCGTGCTCGACTCGGCGCTGACCAGCTCGGCGAGCTGGGTCTCCTACCGGCTCTACGAGCAGACCGAGTGCGTCACCCCGCCGGGGGATTACGCGCTCTGGTTCATGTACGAGCCGATCCTGATCTCCAAGGCGTCGTTCAACGACCTGACCGAGGCGCAGCAGCAAGTCCTCCTGGAAGCAGGCGAGGAGGCCGAGGCCTTCGCCTACGAGGCGGCGCAGGAATCGGATCAGGAGATGATCGAGCTCTTCCGCGAGCAGGGCGTCGAGGTGGCTTTCATGGACGACAGCGACTTCGAGGCCTGGCGCAGCGTCGCCGAGGAAAGTGCCTTCCCGCAGTTCGTGGAGAGCACCCCGCGCGGCCAGGAGCTGCTCGATAAGGCCCTGAGCGTCGACTGACGCGGGAGCCCACCGCCGCGGGGACGCGCGTACCTATCGGTGCCACGGTGCGCGCGTCCCCCTCTTCCCACCGTGTGACGGGAGAACCTGCCATGGATCTATTCCTGCGCGTGGTGCGGGGCCTCAACGCGGGGGCCGCGACGCTCGCCTCCCTGATGCTGGTCTTGGCCGCTCTGGTGGTCTGCCAGATGGTCTTCGTCCGCTACGGGCTGAATCAATCGACGTACTGGCAGACGGAGCTGGTGACCTTCCTGCTTGTGGGCGCAACCCTGCTGGGCAGCCCGTACGTGCTGCAGCAGCGCGGCCACGTGACCATGGATCTGCTGCCCATGCTGCTCGGATCACGCGGCAAGCGGATCCTGGCGGTCGTCGCCAACACCCTCGGGTTCGGCTTTGTGGTCCTGCTGCTCGTGACCGGCTTCATCTGGTGGCTGGAGTACTACGAGACGCAGTGGCGCTCCATGTCCGTCTGGGGGCCCCGGCTGTGGATCCCCTACCTGGCCATGCCGGTGGGCATGCTGCTGCTGAGCCTGGAGTACATCGCCCAGACCGCGGCCATCATCACGGGCCGCGAGCGCCCCTTCCCCAGCGAAGCCGAGCAACTGCTCAAAGAACAATAAACGGGGCAGTGCCGCGAGGAGGAGAACTGCATGACTGTCATCTGGATCGCACTGGCCATCCTGGCCGTGTTGCTGGTCTTTCTGTTGCTCGGTACGCCGGTGGCCTTCTCCCTGGGGCTGACCGCTGCGGCGTTCCTGATCTTCTTCGAGGGGGTCGGGGCGGTGGAAATGCTCGCCGAGCAGCTCTACGGGTCGATGGACAAGTTTACGCTGGTGGCCATCCCCATGTTCATCCTGATGGGCGCGGCCATTGCGTCCTCGCGGGCTGGTGCCGACGTCTACGAGGCGCTGCACCGTTGGCTCTACAAGGTGCCGGGCGGGCTGGTGGTCTCGAACATCGGGGCCTGTGGTCTGTTCTCCGCGCTGAACGGGTCGTCGCCGGCGACCTGTGCCGCCATCGGCCGGATGGGCATCCCGGAGCTGCGCCGTCGCGGTTACCCCGAGGGGTTGACCACCGGGGCCATCGGCGCCGGCTCGACGCTGGGCATCCTGATCCCGCCGAGTGTCACCATGATCATCTACGGCGTGGCGACGGAGACCTCCATCGGCCGCCTCTTCCTGGCCGGGATCCTGCCCGGGATTCTGCTGATCGTCCTCTTCTCGATGTGGGCGGTCTTCGTCGCCTGGCGTTCCGGGACGCTAGCCCGGCTGGAGAGCGACATCCACTACTCCTGGAAGGACCGCTTCGCCAAGCTGCCCAAGCTGATCCCGTTCTTTCTGATCATCGTCTTCATCATGTGGGCGCTCTACGGCGGGGTGGCGACCCCGTCGGAGGCGGCCGGGGTCGGTGCCGTGGCAGCGATCCTGATGGTCGTGGTGCTCTACCGGATCTGGCGGCCGCGGGCGTGGTGGGGCATCGTCCATTCGGCCATGCGCGATTCGGTGATGATCATGATGATCATCGGCTGCGCCGGTTTGTTCGGCTTCATGCTCTCCTCGCTCCACGTCCCGCAGGCCGCGGCGGCGGCCGTGGCCGCCCTGGACGTCAATCCGTGGACGCTGATGGCAGTGATCAATGTCTTCCTGCTCATCGCCGGGCTCTTCCTGCCGCCGGTGGCGGTGATCCCGATGACCGCCCCGATCCTGCTGCCGATGGTCCTGGAGGCCGGCTTCGATCCGATCTGGTTCGGGATCATCATGACCATCAACCTGGAGATCGGCCTGATCACCCCGCCCGTGGGGCTGAACCTCTTCGTGCTCAAGGGGATCGCACCGGACGTGCGGCTTGGGGCGATCCTGCGCGGGGCATTGCCGTTCATGCTGCTGATGCTCCTGGCCATCGTGATCATTTCCATCTTCCCGGCCATTGCCACGGGATTGCCCGACGCACTGATGGGGTGACGCCATGAAGACAGCCTGGTGGAATCGTCTGGTGGATTCGGTAGCCGATCGGGGGCTGCGGCTCTCGCGGGTCAAGGGCGGTGCGAAGACCAGTCGGCAACTGGCGGATCACTGCCGGGAGCTGCTAACCAGCCGGGGCGAGGCCAGCGGCGCGGCGCTGGCCCGGGAGGTGGTCCGCGGTCTGGAACGCCTCGATCCGGAAGGTACCGGGAACTTTCTGCAGGCGCTGCGCGACGAGTTCGAGTGCGATGCCGATCAGGTCCGCGAGGTGGCGGAACGCTACCGGCAGAGCGGCGGCCGGGACGGTCTCGATGCGCTCAAGCGCGTGGCCGAGCCGCCGCGCCAGGAGCTCTTCCGCCGGCTGAACCGAGCGCCCGATGGAACGCGGGTGCTGGTGGCCCTGCGCGAGCACCTGCTCGAGAGGCTCCGCGAGGACCCGGGCCTGCGGCCGGTGGATGAGGACCTGCGGCATCTGCTCAGCTCCTGGTTCAATCCGGGGTTCCTGCAGCTGCAGCGTATCGACTGGGACAGCTCGGCGCGGCTGCTCGAGAAGCTGATCAAGTACGAATCGGTCCACGCCATCCAGGGCTGGGAGGATCTGCGCCGGCGCCTGGCAGGCGACCGGCGCTGCTTCGGCTTCTTCCATCCGGCCCTGCCCGGCGAGCCGTTGATCTTCGTCGAGGTGGGGCTGGTCCAGGGAATCCCGGAACGCACGGGGCCCCTGCTCTCGCCGGAGGAGCCGGTTGCCGATCCCGCCCAGGCCGACACCGCGGTCTTCTTCTCCATCAGCAATTGCCAGTTCGGGCTGCGCGGCATCTCCTTCGGCAACTTCCTGCTCAAGCAGGTTATGGAGGAGCTGGCTGCGGAGTTCCCGCAGGTGGAGCGGTTCGTCACGCTCTCGCCGGTGCCCGGGCTCGCCAGGGCGCTGGAGGGGGGCGACGGTACGGAGCCGGCGATCGATCGCGCCTGGCTGGAACAGCTGCTGGCGGACGACCGCGACCGTCTGCACAAGGCTGCGGGCGAGGGCGATACGGTCGCGGCCTTCCGGCGGCTGCTGGCCGAACCCCACGGACACGAGGCGGTGCTGGCCGCCCCCCTGGAGCGAGTCGCCCGGGCCTACCTGACCCGGGTCAAGCGCCGGGGCACGGTGGCCGATCCGGTGGCCCGCTTCCACCTGAGCAACGGGGCCCGGCTGGAGCAGGTCAATCCCTTCGCCGATGATTCGGCGGCGCGGCTGCGCGAGTCCTACGGCCTGATGGTGAACTACCGTTATATCCGCGAGGACGTGGAGGCCAACCACGAGCACTTCGTGCGTACCGGCGAGGTGGTCCTCGCCCGGCGCCTGGCGAAGCGGCAGAAGGAGATCGAGGGGGCGCGCCGCGACCGTGCTTCGGGATAACCCGGGCGCTGCCGGGGGCGGCGGCGGGGCGGTGGCTCAGCTGCGCAACCGTAGCCCGCTCCCGCCCGACGGCGTCGCGTCGGTGCCGTCCTCCTCCCCTTCGAGCTTCACCCGCAAGCGTACCTCGTTGGCCGAGTCGGCGTGGGCGAGGGCGTCCTCGTAGCGGATCCGGCCCTCGGTGTAGAGCTGATACAGGTGATGGTCGAAGGTCTGCATGCCGGCTTCCTCGGAGGCCGCCATGGTGGCCTTGAGGGTGTCGATCTCGCCGTTGCGGATGCGCTCCTGGGCCAGCGGGGTGTTGAGCAGGATCTCCAGCGCCGCCACGCGGCCTTGGCCGTCGGCGGCGGGGATCAGCTGCTGCGCAACGATCGCCTGCAGGTTCAGCGACAGGTCCATGAGCAGCTGCTCGCGCCGGTCGGCGGGGAAGAAGTTGATGATCCGATCCAGGGCCTGGTTGGCGTTGTTGGCGTGCAGGGTGGCCAGGGTCAGGTGACCGGTCTCGGCGAAGGCGACGGCGTAGTCCATCACCTCGCGGGAGCGCACCTCGCCGATGAGGATGGCGTCCGGGGCCTGGCGCAGGGCATTGCGCAGGGCCGTCTCGAAGTCCGCAGTGTCCACCCCGACTTCGCGCTGGGTGACCAGGCACTGCCGGTGCGGGTGGACGAACTCCACCGGATCCTCGACGGTGAGGATGTGCCCCGGGGCGGCCGCGTTGCGCTCGTTGATCATGGCGGCCAGGGAGGTGGACTTGCCCGTGCCGGTCCCCCCGACGAAGAGGATGAGCCCGCGCTTGCGCGTGGCCAGTTCGCGCAGCACGCCGGGCAGGGCGAGGTCGTCCAGGGTGGGGATGGCGGTCTCGATGCGCCGGATGACCAGGCCGGGCTCGCCGCGCTGGTAGAAGGCGCTGACCCGGAAGCGGGCGCCGGTCTCGGTGACGATGGCGAAATTGGCTTCGCGGGTCTGTGCCAGCTCCGCCTGTTGTGTGTCGCTGAGGGTCTCGGCGACCAGCTCGCGGACTGCGGCGGAGTCCAGCGTGTCGGCCTCAAGCGCGGTGACGGTGCCGTCGATCTTCAGCGCCGGCGGCGCCCCGACGGTCAGGAACAGGTCCGAGGCGCGGCGGGCGACCGCCTCATCGAGCAGGGGCTGCAGGCCCATCATCGGCGGTCTCCGGGAGCCGGGAGTAGCGGACGGACTGGTTGCGGCCGTTGTGCTTGGCGGCGTAGAGCGCGCGGTCGGCGCGCTGTTCAAGGGTCTCTAGGGAGGTGCCGGCCTCGGCCGCGGCCACCCCGAGGCTGACCGTGACCGTGCCCACGCCCTCGAAGGGCGTTTGGGCCACCTGGCGGCGGATGCGCTCGGCCAGGGTCTTGGCGCCTGCCTCGTCGGTCTGGCTGGCCAGGACCAGGAACTCCTCGCCGCCCCAGCGGCCCATGTGGTCGGTCTCGCGCAGGACGCTCTCGATGCGCCGGGCCATCTCCCAGAGGACGGCGTCGCCGGCGCCGTGGCCGTAGCGGTCGTTGACGCGCTTGAAGTGATCCACATCGAACAGCAGCACGGCGAATGGCGTACCGTGCCGGGTGAAGGCGGCCTGGGCGGCGCGCAGCAGTTGCTGGATCTTGGCCCGGTTGAACAGGTCGGTGAGCGGGTCGTGGGCGGCCCGGTACTCCAGCTCGCTCTGCAGCTCGCGCTGCTCGGTGATGTCCTCGTTGGTGCCCACCAGCCGCTGGGTCCGCCCGTGCGGATCCTCGATGCCCTGCCAGACGGCGCGGATGTGGCGCTGCTCACCGTCGGGACGGCGGATGCGGAACTCGATCTCGCGGCGTTCGCCGCGCCCGGCGCCGGGGCTGCTCGCTGCATGCAGCCGGTCCTGGTGCTCCGGGACCAGCAGGGCCAGCCAGTCCTGGTAGGTGACCGGCCGCTGCGATTCATCCAGGCCGTAGATGGCCATCATGCGCTCGTCCCAGTGGTAGGTATCGGTTTTCAGGTCGTACTCCCAGACGCCGAGCCCGGCGGCCTCGGTGGCCAGTTTCAGGCGCTGTTCGCTCTCGCGCAGGGCGTGCTCGTAGTAGTCGTACTGCCCCGTGAGGTCGGTCATGGCCAGGGCCACCAGCGGCGGCCCGTTCCCGCTGTCCGGTAGGGGGGCGGCATTGACCGAGAGGACGTGGCGGCCGCGCTCGGCGGTGTGGATCTCGCAGCGGGCGTCGAACAGCGGCGTGCCGGTGATCGCCACCAGGCGGAAGGCGAGCAGTTCCGACGGCGGATCCGGGGCCCGATCGTCGCCGGGCGGGGTGGTGTGGTTGAGATCGAGGAGCTGCCGCGCCTTAGGGTTGGCGAAGATGATCCCGCCGCGCTCGTCGAGCACGGCGATGGCCGCCGCCTCCGTGGCCAGCACCAGCGCCGGCAGGGCCAGGCGCGCCTGGTCCTCATCGCCGCCGGTTGGCACCGGAGAAACGGTGAACGCGCCCTGGAGCGCCTCCAGGGCCCGGCGGATCAGTCGCTGGGCGTCGTCCTTGTCTGCGCGGCTATCGTCTGGCGCCATTCAAACTACCCGATCTTGAGCCCGCGGCAGCCGCGCTGGGGGGGCGCAATCCCTGCCTGTCCCGGGGGTTGCCCGTGGCATCTACCGTAAGCCAGCACCGGCCCGGCGTCCACCGCGGGAGCCCCGTCGCCACCCAGGCGCGAAAGCCTGCCTTTTCTTCTGGGTATTCAAGATACCATGTCCGCTCGATTCCTTGTTGGTTGGCCGGTGCGGCGCGCCGGCCGAAGGAATGGCCGTGGGCAGCCCGGAGCCGGCGGGCCGGAGCGGTTCCATCGGCGGGGCCGGTTTTCCCGGACGCCGGGTGGGCCGAATGCGCGCCGTCATCGCGGCATCATGGAATCCCAATCAGCGGATTGCGGGGTGGTGCCGTGCGTCCACCGCTCAGCGAGATCGACAGCCTGCCTTGGGAGGCGACCTACGCCGCGCTGCCCGATCGCTTCCATGCCCGGCTCGGGCCGACCCCGGTGGCGCGGCCGCAGTGGGTGCGGCTTAATCGCCCGCTGGCCCGGCAGCTCGGGCTCGACCCCCAGTCGCTGGCGGGTGAGGCGGGGCTGGCGGTATTCGCCGGCAATCGGGTGCCCGCCGGGGCGGATCCCGTTGCCCAGGCCTACGCGGGGCATCAGTTCGGGCACTTCGTCCCGCAGCTCGGCGACGGCCGGGCGCTGCTCCTCGGCGAGCTGATCGATGTCGACGGCGTTCGGCGCGATATCCAGCTCAAGGGCGCCGGACCGACGCCGTTCTCCCGCGGCGGCGACGGGCGCGCGCCCATCGGCCCGGTGGTGCGGGAGTACCTGGCCAGCGAGGCGATGGCCGCCCTCGGCATCCCCACCACCCGCACCCTGGCGGCGGTGGCCACCGGCGAAACCGTCTGGCGCCACAGCCCGGAGCCTGGCGGGGTCCTCACCCGGGTGGCGTCGAGCCACGTGCGCGTGGGGACCTTCGAGTACTTCGCCCGGCGCGGTGACCAGGCGGCCGTGCGGCGGCTGGCCGACTACGTCCTGGTCCGCCACTATCCACACTGCACTTGGGCACCGCAGCCTTATCAGGCGCTGCTCGAGGCGGTGGCCACTGCCACCGCGGAGCTGATTGCCGGCTGGATGCACGTCGGGTTCATCCACGGCGTGATGAACACCGACAACCTCTCGGTGGCCGGCGAGACCATCGATTACGGGCCCTTCGGCTTCCTCGACGCCTTCGATCCAGGCACCGTCTACAGCTCCATCGACCACTTCGGGCGCTACGCCTTCGATCAGCAGCCGGCCATCGGCGAGTGGAATCTGGCGCGCCTGGCCGAGGCGCTGCTGCTGCTGCTCGACGACGACCCGGACAGCGCCCTGGATCGCGCCCGCGAGATCCTGAGCCGCTACCGGCCGCACTTTGAGGCGGTCCATCGCGCCGGGTTGCGGGCGAAGATCGGTCTGGCCGAGGCGCGCCCCGGCGACGATGATCTGGTCCACGACCTGCTCCGGCGTATGGCGGCGGAAGGGGCCGACTGGACCCTGACCTTCCGGCGGCTCGGCGAGCTGGACGGGACCGATGCGCGCGGGGATGATGGGTTCCGGCAGGGGTTCCGGGATCCGCAGGCGGCGGATGCGTGGCTGTCGGCCTGGCGGGCGCGGCTGATGGCGGAGCGGCGCAGCGATGCCGAGCGCCGCGCGGCCATGCGCGCCGTCAATCCGGCGTTCGTCCTGCGCAATCACCTGGCGCAGTGGGCCGTGGACGCCGCCACCGAGCGACTGGACTTCGCCCCCATGGAACGGTTGCTCGGGGTGCTCGCCGATCCGTGGTCGGATCAGCCGGAGCACGCCGATCTGGCCCGGCCCCCGGAGATGGGGCAGGCGGTGGTGCGCACCTTCTGCGGGACTTGAACGCCCGGGTGGGAAGCCTGGCACGGTGTGTGCTTAGCTAAGGGAGGGCGAGAGAGGAGCTCCCCAATGGCACCCCGATTCCAAGGCTTCGACACCGATCAGCGTTACGACGAGCTGCTGCAGCCCGATGGCCGGCCGCGCCCGGCGGCGCGGTTGCTGTTCGAGTACCTGAGCTCGATCTGCGAGGACGACCTGGCCGAGCGCATGCGGGCGGTGGACGCCTTCATCCGCGATAAGGGCGTGACTTTCACCGTCTACAGCGACGGCGAGAACATCGACCGCGCCTGGCCCCTGGACGTCATCCCCCGCGTGGTGGACGCCCGCGAGTGGGGGCGGATCGAGGCCGGGCTCAAGCAGCGGCTTACCGCCCTCAACCGCCTGATCGAGGATCTCTACAACGAGCAGGCGGTGATCCGGGACGGCATCCTGCCCCGCGAGATCCTCGAGCAGTCCCGCAACTTCCGGCCGCAGTGCCAGGGCCTGAAGCTCCCTTATGGTGCATGGGCCCACATTTGTGGCACCGATTTGGTGCGCGACCGCGACGGGACCCTCTACGTCCTGGAGGACAACCTCCGCGTCCCCTCCGGCGTGTCGTACATGCTGGAGAACCGCGAGGTGATGAAGCAGGTCTTCCCCGAGCCGTTCGAGGGCTCCGGCATCCGGCCGCTGGACCACTACCCCGGGCAGCTGCTCGACGCCCTGATCAGCCTGGCCCCGGCCGACGCCGACAACCCCGAGGTGGTGCTGCTCACCCCGGGCGTCTACAACGCCGCCTACTTCGAGCACACCTACCTGGCGCAGCAGATGGGCATCGAGCTGGTGGAGGGGCGGGATCTGTTCGTCGGCGAGGACGACTGCGTCTACATGCGCACCATCTACGGCCCGGTGCGCGTGCACGTGATCTACCGGCGCATCGATGACGACTTCCTCGACCCGGAGGTCTTCCGCCCGGACTCGGCCCTGGGGGTGCGCGGGCTCATGCGGGCCTGGCGGGCAGGGCGGGTGGCCATTGCCAATGCCCCGGGGGCCGGCGTGGCGGATAACAAGGCGGTCTACTCCTTCGTGCCGGAGCTGATCCGTTACTACCTGGACGAGGCGCCGCTGCTGGCCAATGTCCCCACCTGGCGCTGCCTGTTCGAAGACGAGCGGGCCTATGTGCTCGACCATCTGGACGAGTTGGTGGTCAAGCCGGCCAACGAGTCCGGCGGCTATGGCATGCTCATCGGCCCCCACGCCGATCCCGCCACGCGCAGCGCCTTTGCCGAGCAGATCTGCCGCGATCCGGCCAACTTCATCGCGCAGCCGACGCTCAGCCTGTCCACGGTGCCCACGTTCAACGGCGAACACCTGGAGCCGCGCCACGTCGACCTGCGCCCCTTCGTTCTCCAGGCGGCGCGGCAGCACGTGACCACCGGCGGACTCAGCCGTGTCTCCAACGCCCGCGACTCGCTGGTGGTCAACTCTTCTCAGGGCGGCAGCAGCAAGGACACCTGGGTGGTCGATGTGAGGTCCGACGAGCAGGAGGGCGGCTGATGCTTTCGCGCCTGGCCGAACACGTCTACTGGATGGCCCGCTACCTGGAACGCGCCGAGAACACCGCGCGGCTGATCAGTACGGGCACCCATCTGGCGCTGGATCAGCCCCACGCGGTGCGCATCGACTGGCGGGCGCTGATCGAGGTCCTTGGCGGGCCCGAGGCCGCCGCGCACTGCGACCCGAACCTCACCCCGGAGCGGGCCGCCATGGTGCAGCTCATCCCGGCCTCGGAGCACCCGAGCTCCATCCACGCGGCCATCGCCCGGGTGCGCGAAAACGCCCGCACCGTGCGCGATCTGCTCCCCGACGAGCTGCGCGAGCGCATCAACCAGCTCTATTTCCACACCCACCGTGGCGCCGGTACGGCGGTGGAGCGGGCCCACCGCTTCGACTACCTGCGCGGGGTGATCGAGTACGCCCAGGGGATCAGCGGGGTGATCGAGGGTACGCTCTCCCGCGGGCCGACTTACCAGTTCCTGATGCTCGGCCGGCATCTGGAGCGGGCCGACATGACCACCCGCACCATCGACGTGCGGGCGGCGACGCTGCCGCGGGACGAGGACGACCACCCGCCGACCTGGGACGACGCGGTGTGGATGAACATGCTCCGCTACCTGGGCGGCTACAGCCAGTTCCGGCAGCAGCGCGGCCCGGGGATCCAGGGGCCGGCGGTGGTCGACTTCCTGTTGCGCGATGACCGTTTCCCGCGCTCGGTGCGCTTCTGCACCCAGCGCATGGAGCGGGCGCTGGAAGAACTCCCGCACCCCGAGGCCCCGTGCCGGCTGCTCGCCGCCGCCGAGCGCCGCGCCACCGCCCCGGTGGAAGTCCCGCTGGATGCCGGGGCGCTGCACCGGCGGCTGGACGCCCTGCAGGTTGATCTGAGCCAGGTCCATGACAGCCTGGGTGAGACCTACTTCTCGGACGGCTGAGCCATGCGCCTCTTCCACTGCGCCTGCGGCAACCGGCTGCACTTCGGCAATACCCGCTGCCTGAGCTGCGAGCGGGCGCTGGGGTTCGATCCGCGGCGCCGCGCCGTGGTTGCCCTGGATGCCGGCGCCGACGGGTTGTGGCGGGCCGCCGGCGGCGGGCGGCAGCGCTACCGCAACTGCGCCAACGTGGCCGCTGCCAGCTGCGACTGGCTGGTGCCCGCGGAAAGCGGCGACGCCCTGTGCTTGGCCTGCCGCCTGACGGATACCATCCCCGACCTGGATAACGAGCTCAATCGCATCTACTGGGGGCGGCTGGAGGCGGCCAAGCGCTACCTGATCACGGATCTGCTGCGCCTGGGCCTGCCTCTGGCCGATCGCTGGCAGGATCCGCAGCGCGGCCTGGTCTTTCAGTTCCTGGCCGATGCCGACACCCCCGAGGGGCCGCAGCAGATCATCACCGGCCACGCCGGGGGGCGGATCACTATCAACGTCGCCGAGGCCGACGAGATCCACCGCGAGCGTACGCGCATCGCCCTCGGCGAGGCCTACCGTACGCTGCTCGGGCACATGCGCCACGAGATCGGCCACTACTACTGGATGCGGCTGATCGAGGGCTCGCCGTGGCAGGAGCGCTTCCGCGAGCTATTCGGCGACGAGCGTGAGCCCTACGAGCAAGCGCTGCAGCGCTACTACCAGCATGGCCCCCAGGGGCCGGATTGGGCCGTGCGGCACATCAGTGCCTACGCCGCCTCGCACCCCTGGGAGGACTGGGCCGAGAGCTGGGCCCACTTCCTGCACATCACCGACGCCCTGGAGACCGCCGGGGTCTATCAGCTCACCGGCCTGCCGCAGCCGGGCGAGGACATCGAGCGGCTACTGGAACGCTGGCACGAACTCAGCGAGGCGCTCAACGCCCTGGCGCGCAGCCTGGGGCAGCGCGACCCCTATCCCTTCAAGGTCACCGCGCCGGTGGCCGAGAAGCTGCGCTTCATTCAGCAGGTGGTGGAGTCGGCCGGGTCCAGCGGCGGTGCGGGGAGCTGATCGAACAGCTGCTGCAGGCCGTCGCGCCAGGCCTCGCGCAGTCCCGCGAAGTAGGGGTCGTCTGGCTGGAAGGCGCGGTAGTGGCCGGGTTCGAGGCTGTCCCGACGGTAGGTGAGCAGCTCCACGGGCGGGCCCACGGAGAGATTGCTGCGCATGGTCGAATCGATGGAGATCAGCGCACAGGTTGCCGCCCGGTCCAGTTCCAGCCGTTCGGAGACGATGCGGTCGAGGATCGGCTTGCCGTACTTGGTCTCGCCGATCTGCAGGAACGGGTGCAGCGGTGAGGCGGTGATGAAGTTGCCCTGGGGATAGACCATGTAGATCCCCGGCGCCTGCCCCTGGATCTGGCCGCCGATCAGAAAGGTTGCCTCCACGGCCAGGCCGGTCTGCTGGCCCGACTGCTCCACGGTGCGCCGCTGCAGCTCGACGCTGACCTCGCCGAGGTACTCGGCGGCGTCCTCGAGCGTGGCCGCGGTGGCCAGCGAGGGCTCAGCGCCGGATTGCCAGTCGCGGTTGAGCCGACGGACTACCGCCTGGGTCGTGGCCAGGTTGCCGGCGGAGAGCACGACAAGATTGCGCTCGCCCGGCCGGGCGTACGCGAACATCTTGCTGTAGGTGCTGACCTGGTCGACGCCGGCGTGGGTGCGGCTGTCCGATGCGAAGACCAGGCCCTCATCCACCGCGATGGCGAGGCAGTAGGTCATACCCTACGGACCGTAGCAGCGGGGGCGGCGGACCACAACGCGTCCGGTGTAGGTCGATTCATCCGGGCGCGCCGCGCCCGCATCGCCGGGTGGGGCGCGGTTGTCCGAGCGGGCGATCATCACTCGTCCAGCTCCAGGAAGAAGACACCGTCTACGGCCCAGTCGTTGTTATCGGCCTCGAAGTCGAAAGCGCCGAGCAGCTCGATGATGTCGTCGGCCTCCGAGAGCATGGCGGCGAGGTCGCCGGTGAAATCGTCCGCCCGCTCTTCCAAGATAAAGATACCTCCTTCAACTTCGATGCCCTCGGCCAGCTCAAAGAGGTTTGTCTCCGTCTCATCGGTATGCCAGGTCCAAGTGCCGTCGGAGGTGATTTGATGGACTTGGAATGTTTCCAGCGTGACGGTCTGGTCTTCGGCGGAGATGGCTACAGAGCCATCAAGCCATGCTCCTTGGTCTGGACTTAGAAAGACACCGCCTTGCAATTGCTGCCCAGGATCGTAGACGGCGGTTAGGTCCAGATCTTCATCAACGGTGTCGAGATAGGCGTCCCCCCGGATATATGGGCCTTCCACCTCGCCGTCGTTCCATGTTCCCCATGTCCCAGTTTTTGGCGCGGTGATCTCCTGCACGGACGAGTCGGTTTCTTGGCCATTGTCTTCGGGGGAATCGTCTAGTTCCGTTCTCTCCCGCTCTTCAAGACTCAGATCGCTCATACTCGGGGCGTCGGCTGCCACCGCATCCCCCTCAATGAAGAAGAAAGGGTCACCCGGGGCGATGCCCACCAAACCGGAGTCGTCGGCATCCGGGGAGGTTTGCTCCTGATCCGAGATGGTCTGCTCGTACTCCTGCTCCTGACGGGCTGACGCCGTATCCGCGTCTATGCCGCTGAGCGCATCACGGTCCGTTTCGGTCGTGGTGGATAGATCCTCGCTGGACGTCTCGGAGATGTCTTCCGACTCGTCTTCTGCCGCGGCCAGCGCGCCGCCGTCCTCGGTCGGCTCGGTGTCCTCATCGCCAGGTGGCGCAGCGGCCGCCTCGTCCTCCGTTTCCTCGGCGTCGTCTGCAGGGGCTTCAGCGGGCTCATCCAGGGCGTCCAGCTCGGCGGGGCGCTCGCTCAAGGCCTCCGGGGGCAGGTCGGGGTCGATCACCCGGAAGTAGTCGACGGGGGCGTCGTCGCCGGTGTTGACCCGGGAGCGTTCATCGCCGCGGTTCTCGGCGAAGCCCCGGCCGCGGGGCGTGCCGCCGGCGGTGCCGCCGTCGCCGTGGGCGAGCTCGAAGATGGTTCCGCGGATGCCGATGGTCGCCACCTCGGTCTCGATGGTGTAGTCGCCTTCGCCACTGATCTGACCGGTGATGGCCCGCAGTCCGCCCTCGATCAGGCTCTTGCGGCTTTCGCCGGTGCCGCTCTCCTCGTCGAACGCATAGGCCTCGATGTGCAGCTCGGTGTTTTCGGTCAGGCTTAGGGTCTGGCCGTCCTCAAGGCGCATCTGCAGTCGGGAGCGCTCGTCGGTCCGCAGCCGGTCGCCGGCGCGGATCTCGTCCCGGCGTCCGACGGATTGTTCCTCGCCGTCGCGGATCAGCACCGGGTCGCCGCGGTTGGCGAGGACGATGCCGATGCGCTCTTCGGCCGCAACCGCCAGCGGTGCAAGCGTCGCGGTGCCGCTGAGCAGTGCGGCGAGAGCCCAGGCAGGAGCGGGGCGGTGCGGCTCAGTAGTCATAGCGCACTCCGGCGAAGATCTCGCGCTGGGTGAACTCGAACAGATCGATGTTCGACTGCTTCTCGCGCACGGCGCCCTCGGTGAAGGCGGTGAACCCGGAGTCCCCCAGGGGGTGGGCCAGTGCGCCCCGCAGTTCGTAAGTGGTGGCGCGTTCGGCGCCGTTGTCCTCGTCGGGGAAGGCCGCCAGGGTGGAGCGGGCCTCCCGGGCGCGCTCGTGGGAGGCGGTGGCGGTCACGCTGGCCGTGGTGTCCTCGAAGAAGGCCCGCTGGAGGCCCAGAAAGCCGCCGGCACGGGCCTTGGTGAACTCGTCCTCGTCGGCGGCATCGTACGAAGTGGCGACTCCGGCGTAGAACAGCAGTGCGCTCTGCGGATCGAGCACGTGCAGCGAGGTGGCCGAGGCGCCCAGGGTGAGCGCATCGCGGTCGTCGTTGTCGTAGTCGGCGTAGGCCAGCTGCCCCTGCACCCGCAGCTGCCGGGTCGGCCCCCGGGGCAGGACGGCCTCGGGGGCGAAGGCGAGTCGAGTGCGGAACGAGTCGCCATCGAGCCTCGTGTGCCGCAGTTCCAGTGGCACCCGATAGGAGCGGCCCTCGGAACCCTCGAACGCCAGTCCACCGCGCAATCGTGCCTCGGTCTGGTCGGCGGCGCTGACGTCGCTGTGGTGGCGGTGTTCGATCTCGCCCAGGTACTGGTAGCTGCTGGTGCGGGTCCGCGGCCGGCGGTGCTCGACCCGGGCCCGGGTGTCGAGGAAGGTGTCGGACTCGCGCTCGAAGTCGACCGGGAAGAAGCCGAGAAAGAGGAACTCGTCGTCGGCGGAGTAGAGTGGGTTGGAGTCGTAGCCGGCCGCGATCGCCGCCTGCGCGCGGGTCTCCGGACGGCGCGAGGTCAGGCGGGCATCGATGGCCTCAAGAAACCGTTGAATATTCTGCGCCACCGGCTCGGGCACCTCTTCGGTCTCCAGGACCCGCTTGAATTGGCGCTGCGAGGCCGCATGGTCTTCCGCGGCGAACAGGGCGCGGGCGTACTCCAGCCGGTAGCGTGGCGCATCCGGGGCCACCATGACGGCCCGGTCGAAGTGCACCACCGCCTCGTCGATATCCCCGCTGCGCAGGTAGGCCCGCCCAGCCTCGAAGTCGTACACCGGGACCCCGGTCAGCGCTTCGTGGTCCCGGGACAGGGCGACCGCCTGCTCGTAGTCTTCCGCCTCGACGGCAAGCCGTATATCCCGGGCCACCTGGCGGGCCGGCGGCGCAGTTGCCGGAGTCGGTGGTGCGGGCGGCTCGGCATGCGGCGTCTCGGGACGCAGGG
>NZ_NHSN01000005.1 GCF_016653405.1 Halorhodospira halophila | reverse complement strand
CCCGGACTCGATTTCGATCCCCGTATCCGGGGGATCGGGCTCTGCCTGGACGAGGTTGGAACCGAACGGTCGCCGGAGCGGATACGGGCCGGATCCGCGATGGTCGGGTTGGCCTGCCAGATCCACGGGTAGAGCAGTGGGTTGCCGAGGTGTTCGGCGGCCAGGTCCCACAGGGTATCCCCGGACTCGATTTCGATCCCCGTATCCGGGGGATCGGGCTCTGCCTGGACGAGGTTGGAACCGAACAGAAGGGAGAGGGCGCAGAGCCCGGTGCGTTTGATCATGCCCAGCCATCCCGTCGCAGCATTGGAGGAAGGGGTTAACCTTGGCGCCCTTACGGTTAAGCTAAGCGAGCCGGACTGAAATTGGAAGAATAAAAAGTTTCAGGTTTTTGCAGGTGGTTGGGGCGCGTCAATTGGCTCGTAGAGGGTGACCGGCTCCTCGCGCCCCTTGACCTGCACCCGATCGACCTCACGGAACCGGTACACCGCCTCCAGCCCGGTGCGGGTGTGCTCGGTGACGAGTACGCCAACGCCGTATGTCTTGGTCTGCCCCTCCACCCGGGAGGCCAGGTTGACGGTGTCGCCCAGGGCCGTGTACGCCCGACGGTAGGCCGAGCCCATGTCGCCGACGGCCGCCGGCCCGGAGTTCAGGCCGACGCCGATCTCGATCGCCGGCAGCCCCTCGCGGGCCAGTTCCTCGCGCAGCCGGGTCGCCTCGCGCTGCATGGCCAGCGCCGCGGCGACCGCATTGCGGCGGTGCTCCGGGTCGTCGAGCGGGGCGCCCCAGAAGGCCATGATGAGATCCCCCACGTACTTGTCGATGGTCCCGCCGTGCTCGAAGATGACCCGGGTCATGGGCGTGAAGAAGCGGTTGAGCAGTTCGCGCAGCGCCGCGGCGTCGAGTTGTTCGGAGAGCGTGGTGAAGCCGCGGATGTCGGCGAAGAGCACCGTGATCTCCCGCGTCTCGCCCGTCTGGGTATAGGAGCCCGGGGCTTCGGCCATGCGGGCGACCAGTTCCGGCGGGACGTACTCGCCGAAGCGCTGGCGCAGCTGTTGACGACGCCGGTACTCGAAGAGGAACCCCCAGGAGAGGTTGCCGGCACCGATGAGCAGCACGGCAGCCAGCGGGGCGGTGGCGCCCAGGGCCAGGTCCCACTGGGCCCAGGCCCACAGGTTCGCGCCCAGGATTGCGGCCAGCAGGGCGGCGGTGACCGCCAGCGTGGCGAGCGGCCCGAGAAAGGGCAGCAGGCCGGCGGCGAGTAGCCCGGCTACCAGGGTGGCCAGCAGGTCGGCGCCCTCGACCCAGGCCGGCTCCCGGGGCAGGTCGTCGGTGAGGATGCCGGCGAGCAAGTTGGCGTGGATCTCGACGCCCGGAAAGGCTGCCTGCATCGGGGTGGCGCGCATGTCGTAGAGGCCCATGGCGCTGGTACCCACCAGGACGATGGCGCCCTCCAGGATTCCATCGTCCACATCGCCGGTCAGCAGGTCTGCGGCACTGATCGAGGGGAAGCTGCCCTGCGGACCGCGATAGGGGATCAGGGCCTGGCCCCGGGCATCCGTGGGCAGGCGGGCAGCGCCGAGCCCCACCGCCGCCACGGCGTTGTAGTCGCCGATACGCGTTGTCTCGACTCGCAGACTGTCCAGGAGCTGGTAGACCCGTGCCGTCTCCAGCGCGAGGCTCGGGTACGCCTTCTCGCCGTGGCCGAGCAGCAGTGGCGCCCGGCGCACCACACCGTCGCTGTCGGGGACAATGCTGAAGGCGCCGCCGCTTGTGGCGGCCTGCTGGAGGGCGGGGCGGTTGCCGGTGTAGGCGTCGAAGCGGTGGATGACCGTGGAGTCGCCAGTCGCCGGATCCAGCCCCGGTGCCGGATCGGGGAGCCTGCCGGTATGGCTGGTGGTCTCGTCGTGGTGCAGGAAGAAGCCGAGCACCGAGTCGCCGCGCTCCAGCTGCTCGGCCAGGCGGCGATCGCCGTCGAATCGCGGAGCGAGTTCACCGACGCGTTCACGCAGCGCCGGGTCGTCCACCCCGCGGGCCACCTGCTCCGCCGGATTGTGCTCGGGTTCGGCAAAGACGATGTCGAAGGCGACCACCACGGCCCCGGCGGCCCAAAGCGCCTCGAGCAGCTCGGCCACGGTGCTCCGCGGCCACGGCCAGCGGCCGACGCGCCCGAGGCTGCGCTCATCGATATCGACGATGACGATCTCGACCTCGTCGTGGGCGTCCAGCCCGGTGCGCTGCGACCAGATCAGTCGTTGGTCGTAGATCAGCTGCTCGGCGGCCTCCACCGTCGCGCGCACCGGCGGCCAGTCGCCGCGGGTGGCGGTCACCACCAGGGCCAGGAGCAGCACGCCGATCGTTAGCGGGGCGAGGCGGCTGCGCAGGGTGTGCGGCACGGCTACGGCCGGTAGCCGGGGATGGCGGCCTCGTCGACCTCGTCGATGGCCTCGGGGTGCATGAAGTGCCGGGCGTAGTCGCGGTAGACGCCCTCGCGGATGAACACGTCGAAGAGCTCCGGGTCGAAGTGGCCGTCCTGGGTCATGAAGCCCATGATGCGCACCGCCTCGCTGAGCTTTTTGCCTGGCTTGTAGGGGCGGTCGGCGGCGGTCAGGGCCTCGAAGACGTCGGCCAGCGCCATCATCCGGGCCCGTCGGCTCATCTGTGCCCCGGTGATGCCCTCGGGGTAACCGCCGCCATCCATGCGCTCGTGGTGCTGCGAGGCGATCTCCGGCACCCGCTGCAAATGGCGCGGGTAGGTCAGCTGATCGAGCATCTCGCGGCTGACGCGGACGTGGTCGCGCATCTGTTCCATCTCGGCGTCACTGAGCGTGCCGCGACGGATCTGCAGGTGTTCAATCTCCCCGGCGGTGAGCAGAGGCTGTCGATGGCCTGCGGCGTCCGTCCAGCTGTAGGCGTCGGCGATGGCCGCCACCCGCTCGCGCGCGGCGTCGTCCATGGCCTCGCCGCCGATGTTGGCACTGCGCAGGAAGGTCAGGTCGTCGTCCAGGCGCTGGCAGAGCGTCCGGTAATCGGTGTCCGCTTGGTTCGCCTCTTGGCTGCCGCCGCTCAGATGCCGGCGCAGCCGCGTGGCCTCCGCTTCCTGGCGGACGACGGCGGCTCGGGTGGCCACCTCCTCGATGGTGTCCGTCTGGCGTTCGAGCTTGGTCGCCTTGTTCACCACCGCCTCGGGGGTGGTGACCTTGCCGCAGTCGTGGAGCCAGGCGGCCAGGCGCAGCTCCTCGTGCTCCTCGGCACTGAGCCGGTAATCCGCCAATGGGCCCTGCGCGGTCCGGCAGGCGGCGTCGGCGATCATCAGCGTCAGCTGCGGGACGCGCTCGCAGTGGCGGCCGGTGGTCGGATTCTTGCGGTCGATGGCCCGCGCCAGGACTTCGGTGAACGATTCGAACAGCTGGCGCTGGGCATCGATCAGACCCTGCTTGGTCAGGGCGATGGCGGCCTGGGAGGCCAGCGATTCGGCAATGCGCGCATCGCGCGGCGAGAAGGGCACGGTCTGGCCGTCGCGCACGGCGTTGATGAGCTGCAGCACGCCGATCACGGTCTGCTCGTGGTCCCGCAGCGGTACGGTCAGGAACGACTGCGACCGGTAGCCGGTGCGTGCGTCCACCGCCCGGGTGCCGGAGAAGTCGAACCCCTGCGCGTCATAGGCGTCGTCGATGCGCACGGTTTGCCCGTGGACCGCGGCGTACGCCGCCACATTGCGGGTGTTCGGGGTGCCGTCTTCGAGGTACAGCGGCAGGGGCGAAAAGTCGATCGGGCGTCCCGATGTGCCGCCGAGGTGGAGTTCGAGGGTGTCGTTGTGGACGGTGTTGAAGTGAAGCTGCCCGTCGCGTACCCGGTAGACGGTTCCGGCGTCGGCTGAGGTGAGCGCCCGGGCACCGCTGAGGATGCGCTCGAGCAGTCGGTCGGTATCCTGTTCTGCAGACAGGGCTACACCGATTTCCAGGAGCTGCGCCAGGCGCTGCTCGGTCAGCGGCGGCTCGTACGCATCGCTCACGGCAACGCTCCGGCGCAGTCGATCCGGACGGCCCCGGTGCGCTCTATTTGATGATGCCTTTGTACTGGTAGATCAGGTAGCTGCATCCGGCACCCGCCAGAACCGAGACCACCAGCCAGTCCATCGAGATCAGCCGCGGATCGACGGCGATCGCGATGAACAGCATGTAGAGAACGGCGAAGGCCACACCGGTCAGGCCAACCAGCGCCAGCTTGCCACCGAGCGTGTCGAATTCCATCGTCCCTCCTGAGCATTCTGTCGGACTCTCCCTGTGGGAAAGGTACGCGCGCAGGCTCCTGAACACAATGGTCCGCGGTGTCGTGCCGGGCGGTGTCCGGCTTGACCCGCGGGGGCCTCAGCGGGAGGATACGCCGCAAATCAGCGAAAGGGAGAAGCCCGCATGAGCGACACCGGTGTCAAGACCGACGAAAAGAAACAGCACTTCGACGATATCTACATCGCCGACTCCCCGGTTCCTTTCAAGGAACAGATCCTCGACGCCCTCGATTACGTCTCCGATAACTTCAATCGCCAGACCTTCGATCGCCTGATCCTGCCCTGGGTCGAGAAGCAGACCGCCGGTGGCCAGCCGGTGAACTTCGTGGACCTGTGCGCCTGCTTCGGCAACACCACCATGGCCACCCTGTACGGCATGGACTTCGAGGCCATCCGCCACAACTGGCGCGATCGCGACGCCGCGCTGAACATCGAGGCCGAGCGCCGCTTCCCCGCGCGCGTCACCGGGATCGACATCTCCGGCAGTGCGCTCGCCTACGGCAAGCAGGCCGGTATCTACGACGAGACCATCGAGGCCGACCTTAACGCCCCGCCGGCCGAGACGCAGCAGGCCGTGGAGCGCACCATGGCCGAGGCCGATGTGGTCATCTCCACCGCCGCGCTGGTCTACTTGGAGCCGGAGGCCATCAAGAAGATCCTCGACGCCTTTGCCAGCAAGCAGGGGGAGGGGTACATGCTGGTCAACTTCCTCAATCCCTTCGCCCTGGAGAAGGCCGACGCCACCAAGCGCATGCTCCTCGAGCGCTTCGAGTTCGTCGGCAGCATGGCCTCGCGCCACCGGCGCATGTCGCAGCTCGAGCAGGAGAACTATCCTGGCGAGGAGTGGTCGCTGCTGGAGATCTGGGTCCTGCGCCGCAAAGGCTGAGTGACCCTCGGGTCGTCCCGGGCGGCGACCCGAAACCACCGGAGGGGCGATGGAGCTGCGCGCGCTGGGCACGAGTGGCGGAATCGGCCAGGGGCTGCGCACCACCGCCTTTCTGGTGGACGGCTGGCTGCTCGTCGACGCCGGCAGCGGCGTCGGCGACCTGACCGCCGCGGAGCTCGGCGGCATCCGCGATGTGCTGCTGACCCACGCCCATCTGGATCACACCGCCTACCTGGGGCTGATGGCCGACGCCCGTATCGGTGACGGCACCCCGCCCATCCGGGTCCATGCGCCGGCGCCGACACTCGACGTATTGCGCGAGCACCTGTTCAACGGCGTCCTATGGCCGGATTTCACCGCCATCCCCACCCCGCAGGAGCCGGTGCTTGTCTTCGAGCCGCTGCCCTCCGCTCAGGCTTTGATCCTCGGTGCGTTCCACATCACGCCGCTGCCGGCGCGGCACAGCGTCCCGGCTGTGGGCTATCGCATCGAGGATGGCAGCGGCAGCCTTGTCTTCAGCGGCGATACCGGTGCCTCGCCGGCGCTGCGTGAGCGGCTTGAAGAGCTG
Source organism: Halorhodospira halophila (assembly GCF_016653405.1). Classification (NCBI taxonomy): domain Bacteria; kingdom Pseudomonadati; phylum Pseudomonadota; class Gammaproteobacteria; order Chromatiales; family Ectothiorhodospiraceae; genus Halorhodospira; species Halorhodospira halophila. The sequence goes on along the minus strand of NZ_NHSN01000005.1, from coordinate 35,522 downwards.
GGGATGCCGGATGCCCTGATCATCGAGTGCGCCTTCCCCGATGCTCTGGAGTCGCTGGCCCGCCAGGTGGGCCACTACACCCCGGCGCAGCTCGTTGAAGAACTACGGCATTGGCCCGCAGGCGTGCGGGTGTGGGTCACGCACCTCAAACCCGGTGCGGCGGCGCATATCGAGGAGGAGCTGCGCGAGCAGGCCGCTGCCGCCGGGGTGCACTGCGAACTGCTGCGTGGCGGCGACGTCCTGCAGATCGGCCGCTGAGGCAGGCGTTGAATCGCCGCGGACGAGCGGTTAGGTTCCGTACTCACCCCGACGCGTGGGCCGGTTCCCGGATGCGAGCAAGCGACAACCCGCAATCACGCCCGAGCCGGGCTCGGGCAGGCATCGCCTGGGCGCTGCTCCTCGTCCTCGGGGTGGCGCCGGCCGCCGCCGAGGAGCAACGACCGCAGAGCTACGTCCAGCTGGCCTTTGCCCAGGTCGTCTTCGACGGCTCGCTGAGCGTCCGCCCGGAGGGGGATCCGGACGCTGAGGCCATCGACTACCGCCGGGCCATCGGCGGCCACCTGCGCGCCTCCTGGCAGTCCGCCGCGGGCGGTTTTCTTTACTTCGACTATCTGGGCACGGATGCCTGCGTCGGCGACTGCCTGGGGGGCGGGGACGCCGAAGATACCCGCGCCGCCCTGGAGCACTACGCCTTCGGCCTGGGCTGGCATCGGAGCGACGTGGTGGCCGGAACGGACGTGTACGCTGCGGCCGCCCGCGAGCGGCGCAACCTCGAAAAGTGTGAGGAAGACGACGACGACGCCTGCCGGGAGGACCGCCGGGCCGGTGCCACCGTGGGGCTGGGTGTGCAGCGACCGCTCTCCAGGCGCTGGAGCGTGGACGCCCACTACGCCTACTACCTGGGCATGGACGACCCGGACGATCCCGAGGAGCGTCTGCTGCGCATCGGCAATGGTCGCCTGACCCTGAGCGCCCGTGTCGAGCTGGTGGAGGGACTCTTTGACGGCGTCTTCGAGTACGAGGAGTCGCGCAATCGCGGCGGGCGTGTCGGCGTCCGCCTGCGCTTCTAGGCGCTGCCGGGGCGGCGCAGGCTCAGTTGCCCGGTTGGGCTGCGGCGACGCTGCAGCAGACGCCGTGCGGCCAGTAGTCCAGCCACCAGACCCGCCGCCGCGCTGGCCACGGTGCCCGGGGTGCCGGCGCCGAGTCCGGCGTCGGCGAGCAGGGCGCCGCCGAGCAGGCCGGCCAGCGGCAGCAGGTAAACGGCCAGGGCGCCGCCGAGCAGGGCGCCGGTAGGCACCGAGACCACCACCGCCTCGCCGGCGTGGGCGCCGATGGCGTTGCGCACCCACACGCCCCGCGCCCCGCGGTGGCGGTCCAGCAGCTGCGCGCCGCAGGCCCCGCGCGCCTTGCAGGCGCCACAGGCCGCCGGCCGGTCGGCGTGGACCCGGGCCTGATCGCCGCGGGTCTCGATGACCACCGCCTCGCGCTCCAGGCAGCCGCTCATGAATCCGCCTCTTCGCCGGCCAGGGCCTCCGGGTCGGCGGTGATCGGCCGGTAGACCTCCACGCGGTCGCCGTTCTCGAGAACCCGATCAGCCTTGACCGGCTTGGCGAAGACGCCGAGCTTGAGCGCGCTCAGCTCCAGGTGCGGGAAGCGCTGCTGCAGGCCGCTCTGTGCCACGGCCTGCGCGGCGGTGGTCCCCGCCGGCACCTGCAGGCAGCGCCAGAAGTGCTCACTGCCCTCGACGTAGGCCACCGAGACCTGCAGGGGGTCGTTCTGCGCCTCGTGCTCGCTCATGTCGTCTGTGCCTCCCGGCGTCGATCCAGCAGCCGCTTGCCGGCCATCAGAAATCCTAACGCGATAAAGCCCCCCGGCGGCAGCACCATGAGCAGGAAGCCGGGGTAATCAGGGAAGACGGTGATCTCCAGGAAAGCGAAGGCATCCCCGAGCATCAGCCCGGCCTGGTCGAACAGGGTGCCGGCGCCGAGCAGCTCGCGCACGCCGCCGAGAACGACCAGGATGGCGGTGAAGCCCAGGCCCATCATCAGTCCGTCAAAGGCGGCCTCGGCGGGCGGATGGCGCGAGGCGAAGACTTCGGCCCGGGCCAGGATGGCGCAGTTGGTCACGATCAGCGGGATGAACAGCCCCAGCGCCTGGTAGAGGGGGTTGAGGTGGGCCTCCATGAACAGATCCACCACGGTGACCAGGGTGGCGATGAGCAGGATAAACACCGGGATGCGCACCGGGTCGGTGATCAGCCCGCGCAGGGTGGAGACCAGCACCGCTGCGAGCACCATCACGAACAGCGTGGCCAGACCCAACCCCAGACCGTTGGTGGCGGTAGAGGTCACCGCCAGCAGCGGGCAGAGGGCCAGCAGCTGAGCGAAGACCACGTTGTTGTCCCAAAGCCCCTCACGGGCGATGCGCCGCCAGCGGCCCTCGGGGGCGGGTGCTTCCCGGTCGGCGAGTCCGGCATCGGTGTCAGCCATCGTCGGTCTCCTCGGTTGCGCCATCGGCGGTCCGCTGGCGGCCGGCGCGGGGGTCGAGCAGCCGGTCCTGGTGGGCCTCGAAGGCGTGCAGGGCGGCGTGGACGGCCTCGACCACCGCCCGCGGGGTGATGGTCGCACCCGTGAACTGGTCGAACTCGCCGCCGTCCTTCTCCACGGCCCAAGCCTCTTCGGGGGGATCGCCGAGGGAGCGCCCCTCGAAGGCGTCGATCCAGTCGGAGCGTTCGGCCTCGATGTCGTCGCCGAGCCCCGGGGTCTCCCGGTGCTCGGTGACGCGTGCGGCCAGGATTTCGCCGTCGCGGTCGATGCCGACGATCACCCGGATGGTGCCGCCGTAGCCCTGGGCCTGACTCTCCAGCGCCACCGCCGTTACTGCATCGCCCTCCACGTGCTGCCAGCCGGTGTGTCGGCGGCCGTCGTGCTCGACGGTGACGGTGCGCTCCAGCGGGGCGTCGGCGGCGCTGTGTACCGGCGTGACCTGGGCGATGCGCTCGCCGAGCTGGCGCTCGCGGGCCGCCTCGATCGGCTCGCGGGTCTGCAGGTCGGCAATGACCAGCGCGGCGCTGCTGAGCAGGGCCACCATGCCGAGCAGGGTGACGTGGTAGGCGGTGCGCTGCTGGTAGCTGGGGCGCTCCGGCGTGCTCATGGGCCCTCCCGGTCCGTGCTCAGCGGCGCGCCCAGCCGGGTCCGGCCGTAGACCCGGGGGCGGATCCAGTGGTCGATCAGCGGGGTGAAGGCGTTCATCAGCAGCACCGCGAAGGCGGTGGCCTCCGGGTAGCCGCCGTAGGTGCGCACCACCCAGACGATCAGCGCACAGCCGGCGGCGAAGACCGCACGGCCGAGGGTGGTGGCCGGCGAGGTGGTCGGGTCGGTGGCGATGAAAAAGGCCGCCAGCAGGGTCGAACCGGCCAGGATATGGACGCCGGCATCGGCGTAGCGATCCGGGTCGATCAGGTGGAAGGCGCTGGCGAGCAGCGCCAGGGTGGCGAGCATGACCACCGGGATCTCCCAGGCGATCACCCGCCGGTAGATCAGGTAGAGCCCGCCCAGGGCGAGCAGCAGTGCCGAGCCCTCCGCCAGGCTGCCCGGCGCGTAGCCGAGCAGGGCCAGCGCCGGCTGGTAGGCTTCGGGCAGGGCGGTCTCGATGCTCTGCCCCTCGGTGACGGCGGTGCGCGCCGTGTCGAGGGTGGTGGCGCCGGTGACCGCGTCCCAGTCAGCAGCGCCGGCGAAGGTGATCCCGAGCGATTCCAGGAAGCCGGGGGCGGTTGCCGAGCCCAGGGGGGCCGGCTCCACCCAGCGGGTCATTTCCACCGGGAAGGCGATGAGCAGGGCAACGCGGGCGACCATGGCGGGATTGAAGAGGTTCTGCCCGGTGCCGCCGAAGACCCCCTTGCCCAGGATCACCGCCAGCAGTCCGCCGATCACACCGATCCACCACGGCGCCCAGGGCGGCAGGCTCATGGCCAGGATCCAGCCGGCGACCAGCGCGGAGCTGTCACCCACGCCGCTGCGTACCGGGCGTCCGGCCGCGCGCAGGCAGGCGGCCTCGGCGGCCACCACGGTGACCAGGGTGATCAGCAGCAGATTGAGGGCCGGCCAGCCGTAGAGCCACACCCCGAAGGCGGTGGCGGGTGCTGCGGCGAGCAGCACCTGGCGCATCAGGGTGGGCAGGCTCAGCGGGGCCCGGGTGTGGGGGCCGGCAACCAGCTCGCTCACGTCTGAGTCTCCTTCTCCTCGTTTTGCGGCTGCTCCTGGGCTGGACTTTCCGAATCGCCGCCGGCGGCCTTCTGCTGCGCCCGCTGGCGGCGGCGGGCCGCGGCGGCGGCCTTCTTGCGTTCCTGCTCGCGTCGCTGGCGCTCCGCCCGCTGCTCGGCCATGCGCCGCTGCAGTTCGCTGCGCTCCTTGGCGGCGGCTTGCTCGGCGCGCTGACCCCGGGCGTGGTGGAAGAGCTGGACCAGCGGCCGCGCCGAGGGACAGACGTAGGCGCAGGAACCGCAGGTCAGGCAGTCCATCAGGCCGCTGGCCGCGGCGCCGTCGACGTCGCCGGCGGCGGCGCGGTTGGCGATCTCGAAGGGCATCAGCCCCATCGGGCAGGCATCGACACAGCGCCCGCAACGGATGCAGGGGCGCCCTTCGGCCTCGCGGATCTCCGCGGCGGTCAGGGCGATGACGCCGTTGGTGCCCTTGGCCACGCCGGCCTCCAGCGGGGCCACCTGGCCCATCATCGGACCGCCGGCGAGCACCCGGGCCGGGTCCTCGCGCAGCCCGCCGGCCGCCTCGAGCAGGGCCTGCAGCGGCAGACCCAGGGGCACCTCGAAGTTCGTCGGCTCGGCCACGGCGCCGCCGCCGACGGTGATCGGACGGCTGATCAGCGGCCGGCCGTGGCGGGCGGCGCGGTGGACGGCGTAGGCGGTGCCGACGTTGTGCACCACCACGCCGATATCCGCCGCCCGCGCCCCGGCGGGCACCTCGCGGCCGGTCAGCGTGTAGATCAGGTGTTTTTCCGAGCCCTGGGGCCAGAGGCTCGGTACCGGCACCACGTCGGGGCCGCCCAGGGCGTCGGTGGCGCGGCGCAGGGCGTGGATGGCCTCCGGCTTGTTGTCCTCGACCCCGATGGCGGTGCGCTCGGCTCCCAGGGCGCGGGCCATCAGCTGGGCGCCGTCGATGATCCCGGCGGCGCGCTCGCGCATCAGGCGGTCGTCGCAGGTCAGGTACGGCTCGCACTCACCGCCGTTGAGGATCAGGGTGGCCACCGGCTGCCCGGCGCCGAGCTTGACCGCCGCCGGGAAGGCGGCGCCCCCCATGCCGACGATGCCCGCCTCGGCCACCCGGGTGGCGATGGCCGTAGGGTCGAGCTGCCCGGCCGGCGCGGTCATCGGGTCCGGCAGCTGCGGCGCCCAGCGCTCCTCGCCGTCGGGTTCGATGATCACGGTGGGGACGGTCAGCCCCGAGGGGTGCGGCGCCGGATGGCGGTCAATGGCCACCACCCGGCCCGAGGTGGGGGCGTGGACGGCGGCCGAGAGGCCGGCTTCCGGCGTGCCGATGCACTGCCCCTTGGCGACGTCCTGGCCCGGTGCGACCGCCGGCAGGGCGGGCGCGCCGATGTGCTGGGCCAGCGAGACGTAGAGCCGCTGCCCGGCCCGCAGGGGTTCCAGCGGGGCCTCTGCGGTGGATTGCTTGCGCGACTCGGTGCGTACGCCGCCGCGGATGATCTTTGGTTTGCTAAGCAGCACGGTCGCAGGCCTCCGTCGGTCGCGGCCAGCGCCAATTGGCCAGGGTGACCGGCTCCGGGACCATCTCCAGCGCGCCGGTGGCGCAGACGTCGATGCACGCCGTGCAGCCGGAACACGCCTCGGGCAATACCCCGTGGATCTGCTTGGGTGCGCCGATGACCGCATCGGTGGGGCAGGCCTTGATGCACTTCAGGCAGCCGGTGCACAGGTCCTCGCGGGTGACCCGCGCCACCCGGCGGACGCCGTCGTCGCCGTCTTCCAGGACCAGCGGCTGCCCGGTGATCCGGGCAATCTCCTCGGCCACGGCGCGACCGCCGGGCGGGCAGAAGTTCACCGGCAGCTCGCCGGCGGCCACGGCCCGGGCGCCGACGCTGCAGCCGGGCAGGCCGCACTGGCCGCAGTTGGTACCGGGCAGGACGCGCTCCACCTCCTCGGCGGTCTCGTCCGGCGGCGGCTTTAGATACTGCGCGGCCACGGCCAGCAGGAACCCGATCACCAGCGCCATCCCGGTCAGAACCAGCATCGCTGCATACATCGCCTCACCCTCCTTCGGGCAGTCCGGTCAGTCCCATGAACGCCAGCGACAGCAGCCCGGCGACCACGAAGCCGATGGGGGCACCGGCAAAGGCGGCCGGTACCGCCGCCGTGGCCAGCCGCTCGCGCAGGCCGGCGAACAGGACCAGAACCAGCGTGAAACCGAGCGCCGCTCCGACGCCGAAGACCAGGCTCTCGGCGAACGTGTGCGCTTCCTGGATGTTGAGCAGGGCCACGCCGAGCACGGCGCAGTTGGTGGTGATCAGCGGCAGGAAGACGCCCAGAACCTGGTGCAGGGCGGGGCTGACCCGGGCGACGGCCATCTCGGTGAACTGCACGGTCCCGGCGATGACGAGGATGAAGCTGAGGATGCGCAGGAACTCCAGGTCCAGGGGGATGAGCAGGGCGTGCTCGATCACCCACCCGGCCGCCGCCGCCAACGTGAGTACGAAGGTGGTGGCCAGGCCCATGCCCAGGGCGGTATCCAGTCGGTTCGACACACCCATGAACGGGCACAGCCCCAGGAACTGGGTCAGGACCACATTGTTCACTAGGGCGACGCCGAGCAGCAGTAGCAGGTATTCCGTCATCCTCTTTCCCTTTCCCGGCCCGTCGGCGGCGTTCGCTACGGGTCAAGCATCAGCCGTGCCAGCCGGTACCCTTTGAGCACCACGGTCCCGCAACCCCGCGTCATCCCGTCCGAACCTCGCCCATTTGCACCAAAGAGGTGCCGTTGCACCGATGTGGCACAGACGACAAAAGCATCACCTTCCGTGAACCACTGTGAGAAACGCGACAAACGGGGGTCGACGGTTCGCCGGCTGTCTGGAACGGGAGTTGCAACGGTTTTGGCTGGCCCAGATGGGGTCAGGGGCCCCAAGGCGTCTGACGAACGCGCCCTGCGGGTCTCCTGCGCTTCTCACCCCGGCAGGGCCGCGCGCAGAACACGCTTCGCTGTGGCTGCGCGCTGATCGGCGCGAACCCGTAAAGGTTCGCGCCGAACCCCTGCCGGGGCTGCGATGCTCGGCGCGTTCAATGACGCCTTGGGGCCCCCTGACCCCATCTGGGCCAGCCAAAACCGATGCACCTAGCGGAGGGGAGTATTCATGGAGAACCCCACGTCCGTCGGCCCCCGAGAACGCGCCCGGGCCGAACTGGTCGAGGCCCAGCTCGAGGCGCTGTACCAGGTCAGCCGGGTGCTCTCGCGCAGTCTCGACCTGCGCGAGAGCCTTCAGGCCGTCCTGGAGGTGCTCCACGAGCACGCCGATATGCACTCCGGGATGGTCGCCCTGCGCGACCCCGTCCGCCGCGAGACCATCGTGCGCGCGCTGTATGGGCAGAGCCCCGCCAATGAGGTCGCCTACCGGCCGGGCGAGGGGATCGTTGGCGAGATCCTCAATCACGCCGAGCCGCTGATCGTGCGGCGCATCTCCGAGGAGCCGCGCTTCCTCGATCGGCTCGGCCTCTACGATCCGGATCTGCCGTTCATCGGTGTACCCATCAACGGCCCCGGCGAGCAGGACCCGCCGGTGGGCGTACTCGCCGCCCAGCCCGCCGCCGACGAGGGCGCGCTGCTGGCCGAGCGCTCTCGGTTCATGCAGATGGTCGCCAACCTGGTCGCACAGACGGTCCGCCTGGCCACCGAGGTTGACCGTGAGCAGGCGGCCATCGTCGATGAGCGCGACCGCCTGCGCCGGGAGGTGCAGGAGAGCTACGGCTTCGAGAACGTCATCGGCCGGACCCCGGCTATCCGCCGGGTCTTCGAGCAGGTGCGTCGGGTGGCGCAGTGGAGCACTACGGTGCTGCTGCGCGGTGAGTCCGGCACCGGCAAGGAGCTGTTGGCCAACGCCATCCACTACAACTCGCCCCGGGCCGACGCGCCCTTTGTCAAGCTCAACTGCGCGGCGCTGCCCGACAGCCTGCTCGAGAGCGAGCTCTTCGGCCACGAGAAAGGCGCCTTCACCGGCGCTGTGCAGAGCCGGGTGGGGCGCTTCGAGCAGGCCGACGGCGGCACCATCTTCCTCGATGAGATGGGCGAGATCTCCCCGGCCTTCCAGGCGAAGCTGCTGCGGGTCCTGCAGGAGGGGGAGTTCGAGCGGGTGGGCAGCACCCGGACCCGGCGGGTGGACGTGCGCGTGCTCGCCGCCACCAACCGCGATCTGGAGGCGGCGGTGGCCGCCGGGGAGTTCCGCGAGGACCTCTACTACCGGCTCAACGTGATGACCATCACCATGCCGGCGCTGCGCGAGCGCCTCGAGGACATCCCGGAGCTGGTCCGGTTCCTCGTCGGGCGCATCGCCAGCAACCAGGAGCGGGCGCTGGAGATCTCCGACGACGCCATCCGCACGCTGATGCGCTACCACTGGCCGGGCAATGTTCGCGAACTGGAGAACGCCCTGGAGCGGGCGGCGATCATGAGCGAGGACGGCCGCATCGACCAGGAGGCCGTGATCCTGGCTGGGATCCCCGAGGACGGCTCGCCGGCCGTCGAGGGCGGGGTGCTGCCCGCCGGGCCGGCGGCCCCGGACCCGAACGACCCGAACCTGGACGAGCGCGAGCGGGTCATCGCCGCGCTGGAGCGCACCGGTTGGGTGCAGGCCAAGGCGGCGCGGTTGCTGGGCATGACGCCGCGGCAGATCGCCTACCGGATCAAGACCCTCGACATCCCGGTCAAGAGCCTATGAGCCGTTGCTGGCGGCGTGGCGGACGCGACACGCGGCTGTGTGGGGTTTGCGACACGCGCGGCGAATGCCGCGGCGGGAGGCACGGCGAGACGGGCGGTTGGCCGCTCCCGTGATCCGGCACGAGGTTTGCAGAAGAGCGGGCAGGCCCGACCGGAGCGCGGCTCCGGTCCCGACGGAGGGAGAGACAATGGACGCATCCGGCTCCACCACCTGCGACCCCGCCGCCGGCTGCCCCGGCGTCGGTGGCGAGGGGGCGCCCGGCGACGGGCTCGAGCACCTGCCCGAGGCGCTGCGCGCCAAGGTCCGGGACCACCCCTGCTACTCCGAGCGTGCCCACCACCACTTCGCGCGGCTGCACGTGGCCGTTGCCCCGGGGTGCAACCTCTCGTGCAACTACTGCAATCGCAAGTACGACTGCGCCAACGAGTCCCGCCCCGGCGTGGTTTCCGAGGTGCTCACTCCGGAGGAGGCCGCGGCCAAGACCCTGGCGGTGGCCCATGAAATCCCGCAGCTGTCGGTGGTGGGCATCGCCGGACCGGGCGACGCCCTGGCCAACCCGCGCCGCACCTTCGAGACCTTCGAGCGCATCCGCGAGGTGGCTCCCCAGCTGCGCCTGTGCCTGTCCACCAACGGCCTGGCGCTGCCCGACTACGTGGACGATCTGGTGGCCCTCGAGGTGGAGCACGTCACGGTGACGGTCAACGCCATCGACCCGGAGATCGGCGCGCGCATCCACCCCTCGATCCTCTTTGAGCACCGGCGCCGGCGTGGCCTGGAAGCCGCCCGGATCCTCGTGCAGCGCCAGCTCGCCGGCATCGAGGCGCTGGCCGCCCGCGGCGTGCTGGTCAAGGTCAACTCGGTGGCCATCCCCGGGATCAACCATCAGCATCTACCTGTCGTTTCCCGGGCGGTCCGCCAGCGCGGGGCGTTCCTGCACAACGTCATGCCCCTGATCTCCGACCCCAGCCACGGCACCTACTTCGGCGAAATCGGCCAGCGCGGCCCGAGCGACGCCGAGCTGCTCGGCCTGCGGGCCGCCTGCGCCAGTGATATCGCCGTGATGAGCCACTGCCAGCAGTGCCGTGCCGATGCCGCCGGGCTGATCGGCGAGGACCGCGGGGCGGAGTTCAGCCGGGCCCGGGTAGCGGGCCGGTCGCTGGATCCGGAGGCCGTGCGCCGACGCCAGCAGGCCACCTGGCAGGAGTTGGAGGAGCAGCTGCGGGAAGAGGAGGGTACGCCATGAACCGCACCCATTCGCTGCCGCCCGAGCCCGATGGGCGGGTCTTTGCCCCCTACACCTGCGGCGGGCTGTTGGCCGAGGCCACCGGCCTGCCCAATGATCGCGCGCTGGGCCGGCTGGTGGCCGCCTGGCTCAGCGGCGAGAGCGTCCTGCCGGCGTGGATGGGTCTGGAGCCGGGCGAGTACGTGGCCATGATGGGCCGCCACTTTCCCAGTGTGGGCGCGGTGACCCCGTTCCCCGAGCCGACGACGCTCTCGCAACCGCTGGCCGACGAGCAGGCGGATGTCGCCGACCTGCTGCTTCGCTACCGCCGCGGCGCCGATCGCTCGGAGCGCTGGCTGGCGCGCATCGTCGCCGCCGGCTGTCTGGGCCGGGATCATCTCTGGCAGGACCTGGGGTTGCGCTCCCGTGGGGAGCTCACGGCGTTGATGGAAGACGCCTTCCCCGCGCTCTGTGCGTTGAACGACCGCGACATGAAGTGGAAGAAGTTCCTGTACAAGCGGTTGTGTGAAGAGACCGGAATCTATACGTGCCGGGCGCCGTCCTGCGACGCCTGCAGCGATTTCGCCGAGTGCTTCGGGCCGGAGGAGTGATGGGCGCGGTGGTGATCGACGATACGACCTTGCGCGACGGCGAACAGTCCGCCGGCGTGGCCTTCACCCGCGCGGAGAAGTGTGCCATCGCCGCGGCGCTCGACGGGATCGGCGTGCCCGAGCTGGAGGTGGGCATCCCGGCCATGGGGCCCGAGGAGCGGGCCGACATCCGGGCCCTGGTGTCCGCCGGGCTGTCGGCGCGGTTGCTGGTTTGGGCGCGCATGCGCGAGGCGGACCTGCGGGCGTGTGTCGGGCTGGGGGTCTGGGGGGTGGACGGCTCTATCCCGGTCTCGGATCAGCAGATTGCGCACAAGCTCGGCCGCGACCGCCGCTGGGTGCTGGGTCGGATCGATGCATGGGTGCGGCGGGCGCGGGCCGAAGGGCTGGCGGTGAGTGTCGGCGGCGAGGACGCCACCCGCGCCGATCCCGATTTCCTCGTCGAGGTCGCGCACTGTGCGGAGGCGGCCGGGGCGCGCCGGCTGCGCATCGCGGATACGGTCGGCATCGCCGAGCCGTTCGCGGTCCACCAGCTCTTCCAGCGCCTGCGCGCGGTCACCGGCCTGGAGCTGGAGATGCACGCCCACGACGACTTCGGTCTGGCCACGGCCAACACCCTGGCCGCCGTCCGCGGCGGCGCCACCCACGTCAACACCACCGTCTGCGGGCTGGGCGAGCGTGCCGGCAACGCCGCGCTCGAGGAGGTGACCCTGGCGCTTCATCGGCTCTGTGACCGGACCACCGGGGTCGACGCCGCCGGCCTGACCGGTGTCGCGGCACTGGTGGAGGCCGCCTCGGGCCGGCCGGTGCCCTGGGGCAAGAGCGTGGTCGGCGCCGGTGTCTTTAGCCACGAGGCCGGGATCCACGTGGACGGGCTGCTCAAGGACGCCCGCAATTACCAGGGTCTGGATCCGGACGAGGTCGGGCGGTGCCACGAGCTCGTCCTCGGCAAGCACTCCGGCACCCGCGGGGTCCAGGCGGCGTGCCGCGAGGCCGGGGTGAGCCTGGACCGCGAGCAGGCCCGGGCGCTGCTGCCGCTGATCCGCCGCTGGAGTGTCACTCACAAGCGTGCCCCCAGTGCCGCGGAGCTGCGTGCGCTGGTGGCGCAAGGGGCGGCCGCGGCCGCCGAGGATGCCGTCGAGGTGTAGAGGAGGTTGCCATGAAGTGGTTGGAGCCACTGGAACCGGAAAACGAGGAGGGCCTGGAGGGCGCGGAGGCGTGGTTCGAGGGCCTCGGCGTGGCCTACGATCCACAGCTGCTGCGGGTCTACCGCTTGCATATCCTGCAGCGCTTCCACGACTACGCCAGCGCCGAGCCGCCGGCGACACCCGATGAGGCCGAGGGGCAGGCCCGGGCACTGCTGCAACGCGCCCACGACGACTTCGTCGGCTCCGACGCCCGCAGCCAGGCCGCGCTGCGCATCCACCGGCAGGTGGCCCGGGGGGCGAGCGGCGAGGTCCCGGTGGCTCGAATCGGCCGTGGAGGATTCGGCTGATGCTGCCGCGGTTCCGGATCGGCGCGGCGGTGCGGGTGGCGCGCAACATCCGCAACGACGGCACCTACCCCGGCGTGGCCCGCGGTGAGCTGCTCGTCCCCCGGGGGAGCGTGGGTTACGTCCGTGATGTGGGGACCTTCCTGCAGGATCAGATCGTCTACAGCGTCTTCTTTCTGGATCAGGACCGCATGGTCGGCTGTCGCGAGGAGGAGCTCATGGATGCAGCCAGCCACTGGGTGGAGACCCGCTTCGAGTTTCGCGACCGTGTCACGCCCACGCGGCGGCTCGCCGTCCATGGCGAGGTGGTGGCCGAGCCGGGTGCGGTGGGCGAGATCATCCGCGTCCTGCGCGATGCACGCACCGGGCCGGCCTACCAGGTCCGCTTCCCGGGGCGTACGCTGCAGGTTCCGGAGCACGCCCTGGCGCCGCTGGCCGCCGAGGTGCCGGAGGTCACCGACGAGGACGTGGAGCGCTTCTACCGCGAGCATCCGGAGCGCTTCCAGCGGGACGAGACGCGCACCGTGCGCCATCTTCTGATCACCATCAACGACGAGTTCCCGGAGAATACCCGGCAGCGGGCCTGGGCGCGGGCGGAGAAGCTGGCCGGGAAGCTGGCGGACGACCCGCGGGGCTTTGCCGCCGCCGCCGAGCGCCACTCCGAGTGCCCCAGCGCCCTGCACGGCGGGCTGGTGGGCCGGGTGGCGCGGGGGCAGCTGCATGAGGAGCTGGACGCGGCCCTGTTCGAGATGGCCGCCGGCGAGGTGCGCGGCCCGGTGGAAACGGCGATGGGTCTGCACGTGCTCCTCTGCGAGACCGTGCACCCGCCCGACGTTGCCCCGCTGGATGACGAGCTGCGCGAGCGGATCCGCGGGGCCCTGCAGGAAAAGCGGGCCCGCCAGGTCCAACGGGATCGGGCGCGGGCCGGCCAGGGAGGGGAGAACCATGAGCCATCCGGGACTGGATGACGAGCGTATCCGCCGCTGGACCCACGGCTTCGCCGACGGCAGCGTCGTCCCGGTGCTCGGGCCGGGCGCGCTGGACGGGGCGTGTCACCCGGAGACCGGCGATGCCATGCCGGCAGACAACGAGCGGCTGATCCTCGCGCTGAATCAGGGCAAGCCGATGTCGCCGGTGCTGATGCACGAGTTCTCGCGGGCGGCGATGAAGGTCGAGCAGGATCACGGACGCCCCTATCTGGAGCGTTTTCTGCGGACCTGCTTCGGCGAGGTCCCCTGGACCCGGGCGCCGGTGATCGACTGGCTGGCGCAGCAGCGGCCGGCCTGGGTGGTGGATCTCAACCGGGATACCCAGCTCCAGGACGCCTGGGCCGGCACCCCGCACCTGCTGGTTCAGGGCGTCGCACGGGTCACTGGCGGGCGACGCTATCGGGTCTTCCGGCACGACAGCATCGGCTACCACGAGCTCCACGACGAGGCGGCCGAGTCGCCGCCGTCGCCGGCGGGTCCGATCCTGTTCAAGCCCCTGGGGTCGCCCCGGCCCGAGCCGAGCTTCGTTGCCTCGGACGCCGATTTTGTGGACTACCTCACCGAACTGATGGGCGGCTTTGCCCTGCCGCGGTTCCTCAAGGAGCGGCGGCGGGGCGTGCGCTACCTGAGTCTCGGGGTTCGCTTCACCCGGGATACCGAGCGCATGCTCTTCACCGAGATCACCCAGGAGGCCGGCGAGCCCAAGGGCTGGGCGTTGTTGCCCGCCACGGCCGGCAAGGAGCGGCGCTATCTCGCCCGACACGGCGTGACCGTGATCGAGGCCTGCGCCCGCGATCTGGCGGCGCGGGCCGTCGGCGTCGCCTCGTCACCCCAACGCGCCTGAGCGTCGCTCGTCCCGTCGGAGGGGGTGGCATCCGGATTGCGTTCGATCAATAATGACGACCGGTGCCACACAACCTGTCGATGAGGAGCAGGGGCGATGCGACGCAAGTGAATCCCCGGCCAGCCGGATGAGCCCTACCAGGTCCTCGCCTTCAGCGACCGCGGTCACACCGCCGTCTTCAGCGAGCACTGAAGCATCTCTCCTGTCGGTCGGGGAGCGGTTCTTCCCCTTGTCCGCTCCCCGACAACCCCCCGCCGATCATGTCGGACTTGCCACGGGCCTGCGGGCCGTCCCGGATCGTCGGGCCGGGCCCCCGGGGGTGTTCGCCCTTTCTTTGCTGATCGTTCTTGGTCTTCCTATAAGTCTTTTGGATCAACGGGTTGCGTAAACGCGGCGGGTCACCTTCGGCGCAGCGGGTCCGTCGTTGCCCCCTGCTGGCACGCCGGTTGCAAAACCCGGGTGCGAGCCGCTGAGGCGGCCGACGTAACCATCGGTCAGGAGGGATTAACCCATGAGACAGGCAGCAATCTACGGCAAGGGCGGCATCGGCAAGTCCACCACCACGCAGAACCTGGTGGCGGCGCTCGCCGAGAAAGGCAAGAAGGTGATGATCGTCGGCTGCGATCCGAAGGCCGACTCCACCCGCCTGATGCTCCATGCCAAGGCGCAGAACACGGTCATGCACCTGGCCGCCGAGGCGGGCAGCGTCGAAGACCTTGAGCTCGAGGACGTCCTGCAGGTCGGCTACGGCGACACCAAGTGCGTCGAGTCCGGTGGCCCGGAGCCGGGGGTCGGCTGCGCCGGCCGCGGCGTGATCACCGCCATCAACTTCCTCGAGGAGGAGGGCGCCTACGAGGACGACCTGGACTTCGTCTTCTACGACGTCCTTGGCGACGTGGTCTGCGGCGGCTTCGCCATGCCCATCCGCGAGAACAAGGCCCAGGAGATCTACATCGTCGTCTCCGGCGAGATGATGGCCATGTACGCGGCGAACAACATCGCCAAGGGCATCGTGAAGTACGCCAGCTCCGGCGGCGTGCGCATGGCCGGGCTGATCTGCAACTCCCGCAACACCGACCGCGAGGACGAGCTCATCGAGAACCTCGCCAGCCGGCTGGGTACCCAGATGATCGGCTTCATCCCGCGGGACAACATGGTCCAGCACGCCGAGATCCGGCGTATGACGGTCATCGAGTACAACCCGGAGTGCAAGCAGGCCGACGTCTACCGCGAACTGGCGGACAACGTCATCAACAACACCCAAATGGTCGTGCCCACGCCGCTGGGCATGGATGACCTCGAGGACCTGCTCATGGAGTTCGGCATCCTCGAGGAGGAGGACGAGTCCATCGTGGGGCAGAAGGCCGACGAGACCGCCTCGGCGTAAAGGGGGAGAGCCAATGAGCAGCATGACGCAGGACGAGGCCCAGGCGCTGATCGAGGAGGTCCTCGAGGTCTATCCCGAGGCTACCCGCGAGGAGCGCGCCAAGCACCTGGCCGCCGTCGGGGCCGACCAGCAGCCGAGCAAGTGCGTGACCTCCAACCGCAAGTCGGTGCCCGGGGTCATGACCCAGCGCGGCTGCGCCTACGCCGGCTCCAAGGGCGTGGTCTGGGGGCCGATCAAGGACATGGTGCACATCTCCCACGGCCCGGTGGGCTGCGGCCAGCTCTCGCGGGCCGGCCGTCGCAATTACTACACCGGCCACACCGGCGTGGATACCTTCGGCACCATCAACTTCACCTCCGACTTCCAGGAGCGGGACATCGTCTTCGGCGGTGACCCGAAGCTCGAGAAGATCATCGACGAAGTCGAGATGCTCTTCCCGCTCAACAAGGGCATCACCGTGCAGTCGGAGTGCCCCGTCGGGTTGATCGGCGACGACATCGACTCGGTGGGCCGTCAGGCCACCGAGCGCCTCGGTAAGCCGGTTATCCCGGTGCGCTGTGAGGGCTTCCGCGGGGTCTCGCAGTCCCTCGGCCACCACATCGCCAACGACACCATCCGCGACCACGTCCTGGAGAACCGCGACGGCGACGGCCACCAGGCCGGGCCCTACGACGTGGCCATCGTCGGTGACTACAACATCGGCGGCGATTGCTGGGCCTCGCGCATCCTGCTCGAGGAGATGGGCCTGAACGTGGTTGCCCAGTGGTCCGGCGACGGCACCCTGGCCGAGATGGAGAACACGCCCAAGGTGCAGCTCAACCTCCTGCACTGCTACCGCTCCATGAACTACATCTGCGAGCACATGGAGAAGACCCACGGCATCCCGTGGATGGAGTTCAACTTCTTCGGTCCGACGCGCATCGCCCAGAGCCTGCGCGAGATCGCTGCCCGGTTCGACGAGACCATCCAGGCCAACGCCGAGGCCGTCATCGCCAAGTACCAGCCGATGATGGACGCGGTGATCGCCAAGTACCGGCCGCGGCTGGAGGGCAAGAAGGTGATGCTCTACGTCGGCGGTCTGCGCTCGCGCCACGTCATCGGCGCCTACGAGGACCTGGGCATGGAGGTGCTCGGCACCGGCTACGAGTTCGCCCACGACGACGACTACGACCGCACCTACCCCGAGCTCAAGGAGGGGACGCTGGTCTACGACGACGCCAACGCCTTCGAGCTGGAGCGCTTCATCGAGCGGGTCCAGCCGGACCTGGTGGCCGCCGGGATCAAGGAGAAGTACGTGTTCCAGAAGATGGGTCTGCCGTTTAGGCAGATGCACTCCTGGGACTACTCCGGGCCGTATCACGGCTACGACGGCTTCGCGATCTTTGCCCGGGATATGGACATGACCCTCAACAACCCGGTCTGGGACCGCATGACCCCGCCGTGGAAGGCCACCGGCGAGCCGGCCTCCAAGGCGGCCTGACCATCTCAGCCAGGGGCGGGCCGCTCAGCCGGCCCGCCCGAACAGGGCAAGGCGCCGTGCCCGCAGCGCGGCGCAGCTGGAGGAAGCGCAATGAACGAAGACACCGAAGCCATCAAGCCGTGCTACCCGCTGTTCCGGGATGACGACTACCAACAGGTCCTCAGCCGCAAGCGCCGGGAGCAGGAGGAGGGCGTCGACGCGGCGAAGATCGACGAGACCTTCGAGTGGACCACCACCGAGGAGTACCAGCAGCTGAACTTCTCGCGCGAGGCGCTGACCGTCGATCCGGGTAAGGTCTGTCAGCCCCTCGGGGCGGTGCTCTGCTCGCTGGGGTTCGAGAAGACGCTGCCCTACGTCCACGGTTCCCAGGGGTGTGTGGCCTACTTCCGGACCTACTTCAACCGCCACTTCAAGGAGCCGGTGGCCTGTGTCTCCGACTCCATGACCGAGGATGCCGCGGTCTTTGGCGGGCACAAGAACATGAACCAGGGGCTGCAGAACGCCTACCAGATCTACCAGCCCGAGGTGATCGCCGTCTCCACCACCTGCATGGCCGAGGTCATCGGCGACGACCTCAACGCCTTCATCGGCAACGCCAAGGACGAGGGGTATCTGCCGCAGGAAGTGCCCACGCCTTTTGCGCACACGCCGAGCTTCGTCGGCAGCCACGTCACCGGCTGGGACGGCATGTTCGAGGGCATTGCCCGCTACTTCACCATCAACGAGATGGAGGACAAGCAGCCGGGCAGCAACGGCAAGGTCAACCTGGTGCCTGGCTTCGAGACCTACCTGGGCAGCTACCGCTGGCTCAAGCGCGCCCTGGGCGAGATGGGCGTGGAGGCCTCGCTGCTCTGCGATCCCACCGAGGTGCTCGACACCCCGGCCGACGGTGAATACCGGATGTACGCCGGTGGGACGCCGATTGACGAGGTCCGTGACGCCCCCAATGCGCTGGACACCCTGCTGCTCCAGCCGTGGATGCTGACCAAGACCAAGAAGTACATCAAGCAGACCTGGAAGCACGATTGCCCCGAGGTTCAGGTGCCCATCGGCCTCGAGGGAACCGACAACTTCCTGATGAAGGTCTCGCAGATCACCGGCAAGCCGATCCCCGAGTCCCTGGAGCTCGAGCGCGGGCGGCTGGTGGATATGATGACCGACTCCCACCAGTGGCTGCACGGCAAGCGCTTCGCCCTGTGGGGGGATCCGGACTTCGTCATGGGCATGACCCGGTTCCTCACCGAACTCGGCGCCGAGCCGCGCCACGTGCTCTGCCACAACGCCAATAAGCGCTGGGGCAAGGCCATGCGCGCCATGCTCGAGCAGACCCCGTACGGCGAGAGCGCCCAGGTCTACGTCGGCAAGGATCTCTGGCACATGCGCTCGCTGTGCTTCACCGACAAGCCGGATTTCATGATCGGCAACTCCTACGGGAAGTTCATCCAGCGCGACACCCTCTACAAGGGCAAGGAGTTCGAGGTGCCGCTGATCCGCCTCGGCTTCCCGATCTTCGACCGGCATCACCTGCACCGCAACAGCATCTGGGGCTACGAGGGGGCGATGTACATCCTCACCACCATCGTCAACGAGGTGCTCGCCCGGCTCGACGAGGAGACCCGTCACATGGGGGTCACCGACTTCAACTACGACCTGGTCCGGTGATCGAGGAGGAAAGAGCATGGCCATGAAGATCGATCCGGAACTGTGCACCAGCTGCGGCGACTGCGAGCCGGAGTGCCCGGAGGCGGCCATCAAGCGCAACAAGATGGGCCTCTACGAGATCATCGCGGACCGCTGCACCGAGTGCGAGGGGCATTTCGAGATGCCCCGCTGCGAGGAGGTCTGCGAGGTGGACGAGTGCATCGTCCCCGCCGACTGAAGGGAGGAGACGGCATGCAGGATGCGTCACTGCAACCGGAACTGGCCCTGCGCATCGGGCTGGCGGCGCGCGAGCTCCCGGAGCTCGACGTATCGCAGCTGGTGCGGGTGCTGACCGGGCTGCTCGGGGCACCGTTGAGCGCCGAGAAGCTCGCCGGGGTGACCCCCCGGGGGCTGCGCGACGCCGGCGGGGCCCACCACCTGGAGGCCGTTCAGCAGGCCCCGGCGGAGCGGCTGGAGGCCGCCTGCCGGGCCCTGCACGGCGAAGAGGCGGCACCAGAGCCGGTCCCCGAGCCGGAGACGGGTCCGTCGCCAGAGGGGACCATCCGGGTCGCCTGCGCCTCGAACAGCGGCGGTGAGCTGGATGGTCACTTCGGCGCCTGCGCCCGGTTCCTCATCTACGAAGTCGGTGCCGCCGGCTGCCGGCTTGCCGAGGTCCGGCCGGTGGCCGAGGCGGTCACTGGCAGCGGCACCCGGCGCGACGACCGCATCGCGGCCCGGGTGGCGCTGATCGCCGACTGCCACGTGCTGTACTGCTGCTCGATCGGCGGCCCGGCGGCGGCCAAGGTGGTCAACGCCGGGGTCTTTCCCATGAGGCGCGACGCCGGGGGAGCGGCCGCGGCGCACATGGACGAGCTTCGCGCCGCCCTGGCCGAGCGCCCGCCGCCGTGGCTGGCCCGGCTGATGGCCGGAGAAGGTGCGGCGCGGGTCGCGCCGTGAGGCCGGTTACCGGACGGGGCCAGCAATAGAATCCAACCATAAGCCACAAGGAGTTCACGGGATGCCAAGAGCCCAGGTAACGTTCAAGGATATCGATCTGACCGTCAGCGCGCCGGCGGGAACCCGGATCATCGAGCTGTCCGAGAAGGTCGGCTCGGGGATTGTCTACGGCTGCCGCGAGGGGGACTGCGGCACCTGTCTGTGCAAGGTGCTCGACGGAGAAGAGAACCTGAGCGCGCCCTCGGAGGTGGAGCAGAAGCTGCTACGCGAGCACTTTGCGGGCAAGCAGCAGCGCATCGCCTGCCAGGCGCAGATCCTCGGGGATGTCACGCTGAAACCGGCCTGATCCGCGCAGGGCGGGTCGGATACCCCGCGGGGCGGCGGCAGGGGGGGACGCCGTCCCGCGGGGTCGTTGACATTCAGCGCTGCTGCTTGAGGTGGAAGGCCCGCCCGCCGAGGGCGATCAGGTAGAAGGGCATGAGCACGGTGCCCACGGCTACCACCATGGCGATGAAGCCGAGGAAGCTTAGCCCCTCGCCCACCGTCGCCATCATCCACAGGCCGAGGATCAGCAGAAGGGCTGCGGGCAGGGCCTGCCCGGCCGGCGGCAGCTTGGCGGCGATGCCGGGGATGACGAAAATGAACAGGGCCAGGGCCATGATCGCCATCAGGATCCCGCCGAACCAGTAGGCGCCGGCCGAGGCCGCGACGGCGCCGGGCACGCCGGTGGCCACCGCCACCAGGAAGGTGACGAGCTCGAGGCGCGTGTGTTCCTTCTGAAGCATGGGTAAAGGCTCCTCTCGGATACCGGGTTCCGCGGGAGCTGCGGCGTGTTGCCCCGCTGTGGCTCCCGCACTCGCGTGTCATGGTGCCACAATCTAAGGATGAGACCGGTGCGCGGGCAAGCGCCGAGGCCCGCTGCACCGGACCTTTGGCCGGATTCTGCCGGATGCGATCGAGGGAGCCGTCATGAGCATGCAGAAAATCGTCTTCGCCAGCGACCTGTCGGAACGCGCCGGGCGGGCCGGGCGCCGCGCCGTACAGTTGGCCGAGGCCTGGGACGCCACGCTGGAGGCGGTCCACGTCATCGAAAGCGACGCGCCGGGGCTGCGCGCGCTCAGCGGCTCGCCGGATCGGGAAGGGGTGTTCCAGGCCGCCGCCGAGCAGCAGCTCCAGTCCGGGACCCCGGGCCACCGCGCGCAGCCCCGGGTCCTGATCGGGGATGTGATCGGCGAGGTGGTCTACGCCGCGGACGAGGGCGGCGCCGACCTGCTGGTCGTCGGTGCCCACGGCCGGCAGTACGTGCGCGACTGGATCCTGGGCACCACCGCCGAGCAGCTGGTTTGCCACGCACGGACGCCGACGCTGGTGGTCCGGCGCGACTCCGATGCGCCGTATCGGCGCGTTGCTGTGGGCGTCGATTTCTCGGATTGCTCGCGGGCGGCGCTTCAGTACGCGCGGCGCTGTTTCCCGGCGGCCGAGCTGCACCTGCTCTATGTGGTGGATACCGCCGAGCTGGATCGCATGCGCGCTGCCGGCATCGGCGATAGCTACATCCAGGAGCAGCAGACGCGCTGGATGGACGAGGCGCGGGCCGACCTGGAATCGTTCGCCCGGGACGAGGGGCTGGGCGCCGACGAGGTGCACCTGGAGGTGCACGCCGGCTATCCGGCCACGATCCTGCTCGAGGCCCTGGGCGGGCTGGGCGCCGATGTGGTGGTGATGGGCAACCACGGGCGTGGCCGCTGGGCGAACATGCTGCTCGGCAGCGTTGCCGCACGGCTGCTGCGGGAGGTGTCCACGGATCTGCTGCTGGTCCGCGACGACGCCCCCGGGTTCGAGGACGGGGACTGAGCGCTGCTCCGGAGCCCTGCCGGAGGGATCCGGCAGGGGCAGGGTCGGTGGGGCGGGTTTACTGCTCGGTGGCGCAGGCGGCCCAGGCGCTGATGAGCTCGGTCTCCTGCTCGAAGAAGCGGTCGACGGCGGCCTCGGTGGACTCGTCCCGACCGATGAACAGGTAGTCGTTGAGCATCTCCAGGTCGTAGTCCATGCAGCCGATGAAGGCGGCGATCTGCGGATGGTCCTCGTCGAAGCCGAGGCGGGCGAGGGCGTGGATGGTCTCCGCGCCGCCAAGCGCGCCCCTCGGATCGTCGAGGAACGCCAGCTGGTAGGCGCCGAACTTCCAGTGCGGGCTCCAGCCGGTGACCACGATGGGCTCGTCGCGGCGCGCGGCCCGGTCCAGCGAGGCCGTCATGCCGGCGTCGCTGGCCTCGATCAGCGTATAATCCAGCCCGTAGGTCTCGATGGCCTCGTGGGACAGGCGCATCAGCCCGGCGCCCGGGTCGATGCCCTGGATGGTCCCGTCGAGCGCGTCCTGCCAGCGCTCCTCATTGAGCTGATCGATGCTGGTCAGTCCGTCCTCGTACAGCCAGCGCGGCACCACCCAGCCCAGGCGGGCGTCGCCGTAGAGCACGCCCAGGTCGAGCAGGTCGTCACTGTAGCGCTCGATGTAGTCCTCGTGGGTGATCGGCTGCCACGACATCAGCATCAAGTCCAGGTCGCCGCGGGCGATGCCGGTGTACTGCGGCGCGATGTCGGTCTGGACCAGTTCGACGTCGACGTCGTAGCGCTCCTCGAGCAGCCGTTCGGCGATCCGGGTGACGAACTCCGCGTCGGCCCAGGCCGTCCAGCCGATGCGGATCTCCTGGCCGGCGGTGGCCGCCAGCGGGGCAATGAGCAGCGCAGCACCGGCGGTGCGCAACCATGAATGAGCCATCGGGCTATCCTCCATTACGGGGTCGAACCCCCCAGCGGAGTATAGTCCGTCGGTCCGGCCGCGCGGGATTCAGGCTCGGGCCACCTCCGGGAAGCGCTCGATCAGGGCCACCGCCCCGTCGACCAGGCGCTCGCCGCGGCTGACCAGCTTCTCGGTGCTGGCGAAGCCGAAGCGGTGGACGTCGCGCAGCGGCTTGTCGACGACCACCAGCTTGCCGGCAAGCACGAAGGCGCGGCCGAAGCCTTCGTGGCTGAGGTTGATCACCGGCACCGCCATCACCCCGCTGCGCGCCTCGATCCGCGCGGACACGGCGTTGTAGAAGGTGCGCACCCGGTTGACCGTTTCGCCGTCGGGGTCGGCGACCACGGGGATGGCGCGCTTGCGCTCGGGGGTGAGGATGAACGGATCGATGACCGCCGCATCGCTGTAGTGTTCCCACGCCCCGAAGGTGTCCGTGGCACGGACCTGGCGGAGCAGCTCACGGATGAACGGTGTCTCGAGGGCGGGATCCTGATCGTCCAGGACCTGCGCGGTGGCGGTGGTTTCGGGTTGCTCGTCCTGCGGGTTCCAGGTCCACATGGGGGTTCCTCCCTGGTTGGCTGCAGCTGGTCAGTCGGCCCACCAGCCGGTGGCCTCCATGGCGTCGAAACGGGCCTCGCCGGCCGGTTCGCCGCGCAGGGCCCGGCTCAGCCAGGCCGGCGGGCGCTCGCGCAACTGCGCGATCAGGGTGCCCAGCACGGTGTCGATGGCGGTGCCGTGGGAGACCTTGCGCGGCTGGCACCCCTGTGTGAGCAGCCGTCGCACGGCCGGGGCGCCGATGGCGTTGCAGTAGAGCGCGGCGCAGCCCTCGACGACCTGCAGGCGCGGTGCCAGGCGGTCGCAGTCCGGCGCCGCGTCGGCCGGCTCCTCGATGTCGGCCACCTCCAGCAGCCGGGTGCCCGAACACCCCACCTGGTAGATGGCGAAGCCGCTGGCCAGCCCGAAGTGCTGGTCCACGGTGTGCCGGTCGGCGGTGGCGAAGGCGATGCGCACCGAGCCCTGGTGGGCGGGTTCCAGCCCCTCCCCGTCGGCGATCCTTAAGTGACGGACAGTCATCACGGCTCCTCAGGCGATATCGGCGCTGCGGTAGATCGAGCGGTAGGGGCGCACGTCGCCGTGCACCTCGCGATGCTCGAGGAGGGTGTTGGCCAGCTCGAAGAGGGTGTCGCGGCTGCCGCGGTAGCCCACCCGGGGGCGGGTGTGCAGCCCGACCCGCTCCCAGATGGGGTAGCCGCACTGCACGATGGGCACCCCCAGCCGGCCGGCGGTGGCGGCGGCGTGGCCGCTGCCGAGGATCAGCTCCACGCCGTCCTCGCGGCCGTGGTGCTCCAGCGCCTCCAGGTCGCCGATATGCACCCGGCGCGCCGGTATGGCGTCGAGCACCGGCGAGCGCTCCGGGGCCACGGCGGTGGTCACCTCGGCGCCGGCGTCGTGGAGCAGGGTGGTCAGCCCGGCGAGCAGGTCCGCCTCGGTGGCCACGCCCACCGGCGTGGTGCCGAGCACCGAGTGGGTGTCGAGCAGGGCGTCCTGCAGCTGCCGACGCTGGCGCTGGATGCGTGGTGGCGGGGCGGTGCGGTCGGCGATGGCGCACAGGACCATAACCAGTCGGTCCGTGGCGTGCAGGCCCATCAGGTGCTCGAAGCGGTAGTCGGGGACCCCGGTGCGCTCGCGCAGCCGGTCCGCCGCGCGGTTCAGCGAGGCGCCCACGACCACCGTGGCGGCGGCGTCGCCGCAGCCACGCAGCGCCTCCAGCGGCGTCCCGTCGGTGGTGATCGGGCTGAAATCGTCGTCGTCCAGGTGGCCGTCCATGGAGGCCCCCAGGTCGGGGATGGCCACCGGCTCCAGGCCGAAGGCCTCGAGCAACTCGCACAGCGCCTCGGCATCCCCGGGCGAGACGGCGTCGGAGAGCAGCAGGTTGACCCGCCGCGGTGCCCGGCCGGGGCGGGTGCCCTCGGCGGGGACCAGGTGTTCGATGACCGCCTCCACCGTGGCCGCGTAGCCACTGGCCAAGCTGCCGACGAAATCCGGCGTGTTCACCGGCACCACGGCGGTGGTGGCGTGCTCCGGGTGCTCGCTGCGGAAGGTGCGCACCAGTCGTTCGATGTCCGTACCCTCGGCCTCCGAGAGCCCGGTGGTCAGCAGCGTGATCAGCGCCGGCGCGGACTTGCTGCACAGGGTATCCAGGGCGCCGAGGACGTTATCGTCGGCGCCGAGCACCGCGCTGATCGGGTCGATGGCCGTGGTCTGCAACGGGATCGGCTCGTTGAAGTGGCGCACGAAGTAGACCTTGCCGAAGGCCGTGCAGCCCTGGGCGCCGTGGAGCAGCGGCACGGCGCCGCGGAAGCCGAGGGTGGCGAGGGTGCCACCCACCGGTTGGCTGGCCTTCAGCGGGTTGACGCTCAGCGGGCTGGTGGATCGTTCGATGCGGGTCATGGCCCGGTCCTCCCTTCCTGCCGTTCCCAGGGCGCCGGTTCACGCACCTGGGGCCAGATGGGGCTCTCGATGCTGCGGCACAGCTGGCGGGCCAGCTCCACCATGCCGGTGTAGCCGGCGTAGGCGTGGGGGCGCTCCTGGTTGATGTCCAGAAACGGGATGCGCGCCTTCAGCGCGGTGTACATGTTCCGTCCGCCGGCGATGAGCACGTCGGCCTCGTGGGCGCGGACGGTGTCGATCAGCGTCCGCGGCGCGCCGCTATCGAGCATCTGCGCCTGCTCGCCCATCAGCTCGCGGATACGCGCCTTGTCCGCCTCGGTGGATTTGCGCGTTCCGGTGGCGACCACCTCCATGCCCAGATCCTGCAGCGCCGAGACCACCGACCAGCTCTTCACGCCGCCGGTATAGAGCAGGGCGCGGCGCCCGCGCAGGCGCTCGCGGTAGGGCTCCAGCGCGGCATCGGCGCGGGCCTCCTCGCGGGCGATGACCTGCTCGGTGCGCTCGGTCAGTGCCGGGTCGTCGATCAGCCGGGCGAAGCCGCGCAGGGCGGCGGAGGTGTCGGCGACGCCGTAGAAGCTGCCCTCGAAATACGGGATGCCGTAGCGCTCCTCCAGGGTGCGCGCCACATTCAGCAAAGCCTTGGAGCAGACCAGCATGTTGGCCTCGGCCCGGTGGAGGGTCTGCAGCTCGTGGTAGCGGGCGTCGCCGGATAGGCTGCCGAGCAGGCGCAGGCCGAGCTCGTCGAGCAGCGGCAGGACGTTCCAGAATTCGCCGGCGATGTTGAACTCGCCGATCAGGCCTACGTCGTGGATCTGGCGGTCCGCCGGTTGGTCCTCTGCCGGCACCGGTTCCGGCTCGCGGGTGCCGACGATGTGCCGGACCACCGCCTCGCCAGCGATGCGGTTGCCCAGGTTTTTGCTGCCGTAGAATCCGGCGCAGTCCACCGGGATGACTGGCGTGCCCCAGCGGCGCTCGGCGCTGCCGCACACCGCCTCGAGGTCGTCGCCGGTGAGTGCCGGTACGCAGGTGTTGTAGACGAACACCGCCGCCGGGGCGTGTTCGTCCACGGCCTGCTTGATGGCGTGGAACAGCCGCGCCTCGCCCCGGCCCATGATCACGTCCTGCTCGCTGAGGTCGGTGGTCATGCCGATGCGCCACAGGGTGGGCCCGGTGGAGCGGGTGCCGCGGTTATCCCAGGAACTGCCGGCGCAGCCGATGGGGCCGTGGACGATGTGGGCGGCGTCGGCCACCGGCAGCAGGGTGATCTGGGCGCCGTCGAAGGCGCAGCCGCCGGCGGCGGCCCCGGGGGTGGGACGTGCGCAGCCGGACTTCGACCCCTGGTTGTGGGCGCAGCCCGGCTCGTCGAGCAGAGCGGCGATCTCCTGGTTGCGCATGGGCGGGCAGCTCCGGTCGTGGGTGGCTTGCCCGCAGTGCAGCAAGGCGCGTGCCACGCCCGGTCCGCGGTCGCCGCCGCCCTGTGCCGGGCGGTGACCGGGCGGCGAGCGGCGCGCGCGTGTCGCAAATCCGACGGGCGGGCGTTATCGTGTGCCCTTTCGCACAACCTGCGTTGACCCGGGATAGGGCGCACCGCAGACTATTTGGAATCGTTGCAAAGTACCCGGGACCCGAGCCATGCGGCAGATCCTGCTCGACACCGAGACCACTGGCATGGACCCCGCCGAGGGGCACCGCATCATCGAGATCGGCTGCGTGGAACTCGAGCGCCGGCGGCTGACCGGCAACAACTTCCACGAGTACCTCAATCCCGATCGGGCGGTGGACGAGGGCGCGGAGAACGTTCACGGCCTGTCGAACCGCTTCCTGGCGGACAAGCCGCGTTTCGCCGACATCGCCCGGCGCTTCGTCGACTATGTCCGGGATGCCGAGCTGATCATCCACAACGCCCCCTTCGACGTCGGCTTCATCGACGCCGAGTTGGCCCGTCTGGGGCCGGCGTGGGGGCAACTCGAGGACTACTGCACCGTCACCGATTCGCTGCAGCTGGCGCGGCGCATGCATCCGGGGCAGCGCTGCAGCCTCGACGCGCTGTGCAAGCGCTACGGCGTGGACGGCTCGCGGCGCGAACTCCACGGCGCGCTGCTCGACTCCGAGCTGCTCGCCGAGGTCTACCTGGCCATGACCGGTGGCCAGGGCAAGCTCTCCCTGGACGGCGAGGGCCTGGAGCCGGGCGGCGCCGAGCCGATCCAGCGGCTGTCCCCGGAGCGGCCGCGACTGCGCGTCCCGGAATCGGGCGAGCTGGAGCGCGAGGCCCACGAGCAGTTGCTCCAGCGGATCGAGGCGACCTGCGGTGGCCCGGCGCTGTGGCGCCGGGCGGGCGGCGGCGAAGAGGCGGCCGGCTCATGATCCGGGCACCGCTGCGGGCGCTGACCTTCGATCTCGACGACACCCTGTGGTCCGTCGAGGACGTGCTCGCGGCGGCCGAGCAGACCCTGCACGACTACCTGCGCGAAGCCTACCCGGTGGTGGCCGAGCGCTTCGATCCCGATCGCATGCGCCAGCTCCGCCGCGAACTCGCCGCCGCGCGGCCTGAGCTGACGCGTAACGCGACCACCCTGCGCCGTGCCACCATGGCCGAGATCGCCCGCTGCTGCGGGATCGATGGGACGGCCGCGGAGCGCTTTGTGGAGCAGACCTTTGCCGTCTTTCTCGAGGCGCGGCAGGCCCGGGTGGCCCCGTTCCCCGAGGTGTTGCCGGCGCTGCGCGAGCTCTCGGCGCGCTTTCGGATCGGCGTGATCACCAACGGCAACGCCGATGTCTACCGTACGGCGCTGGGGCCCTGCGTCGACTTCGTGGTGCGCGGCGTGGATATTGACATCCCCAAGCCGGAGCCGGCGATCTTCGCCCTGGCCTGTGAGCGTGCCGGGGTACCGCCGGGGGAGGTCCTGCACGTCGGTGATGATCCGCACACCGACGCCGCCGGCGCCCTGGCCGCGGGTATGCAGGCGGCGCTGATGTGCCGTCACGGCCCGCCGGAGCCGCCGGACGGCGTGCCCGACTGCCTCATGGTCCCGGACATGGAGGCGCTGCGCCGTGCCATCGAGCGCAGTGTGGGTGCGGGGCCGGCACAGGACGTTTAGAATGCTGTACAAAAGATGTACAAACCCAGGGAGATCATGAGTCGGGAGAGTGAGCAGAACCGGGAGGATGGTGCCCAAGAGCCAGAGCCACGCATACCGGTCGGCGTGAGCAGCTGCCTGCTCGGCGAGGAGGTGCGCTACGACGGCGGCCACAAGCGCAATCCCTTCGTGACCGAGGCGCTCTCGCGCTACTTCCGCTACGTGCCCGTCTGCCCCGAGGTGGCCATCGGGCTGCCCACCCCGCGGCCGCCCATCCGCCTGGAGCAGGCCGAGGACGAGCGGGTGCGGGTGAGTGGTGTGCGTGACCGGCAGACCGACGTCACCGAGGCCATGGAGGCCTACGGCCGCGAGAAGGGGCGTGAGCTGCACTGGCTCAGCGGCTATATCCTCAAGTCCAAGTCGCCGAGTTGCGGCATGGAGCGGGTCAAGGTGTATAAGCCCGACGGCCATCCGGCCGGGTTCTCAAGCCGTGGCGCCTACGCGCGGACACTGATGGAGACGAATCCGCTGCTGCCGGTCGAGGAGGAGGGCCGGCTCAATGATCCGGCCCTGCGCGAGGGCTTTGTCTGTCGGGTCTTCTGCTACTACCGTTGGCAGCGCCTGGTCGAGGCGGGTCTGACGCGCAAGGCCCTGGTGGACTTCCACGCCGAGCACAAGCTGTTGCTCATGGCCCACGACGACCAGCGCATGCGCGCGCTCGGGCGGTTGGTCTCGACGCTGGGCGAGCGGCCGCTGGAGGCCGTGGCCGAGGCCTACATCGAGGCGTTCATGGCGGCGCTGGCCCGGCCGGCCACCCGGGGGCGGCACGCCAACGTGCTCTATCACCTGCTCGGCTACCTCAAGCGGGAGCTGGATCCGGCGGACAAGCAGGAGGTCGTGGACGTCATCGAGCAGTACCGCACCGGCATGGTGCCGCTGATCGTGCCGGTGACGCTGCTGCGCCACCACTTCCGCCACTGGCCGGATCCCTACGTGGAGCGGCAGTTCTATCTCTACTGGAGCCCGCCGGAACTGGCGCTGCTCAATCAGGTCTGACCGGGCGGCCGGGGTCGCTCCACGACATTCGAGACGAAAAGGAAGGGCTGCGTGCCGTTACGTTCGTTGCTGCGCAAGGGTTGGGGGGTCGCTGCGCCCGTGGTGGTGCTGCTGGCGGCCGTGCTGGTGCTGGCGGCGCTGGTCTGGACCCGCCCCGATCCGCCTGCCGAGGAGCCCACCGAACCCTCGTGGGTGGTCGCCACCGAGCGCGCCGAGCCCGGCGTCCACCAGCCGCTGCTGCGCCTGTTCGGCTATATCGAGTCGCCCTCGGATGTCACCGTCAAGTCCGCGGTGGAGGCCGACGTCGCCGAGGTCCGGGCGCGCGACGGCCGCGTGGTGGAGGCCGGCGAGCTGCTGGTGCGCCTGGACGACGGTGAACTGCGTGACACCCTGCGCCAGCGTCAGGCCGATCTCGACGAGCAGGAGGCCGCACTGCGCCAGGAGCGCCGCGCGGTTGCGGCGGACCGCGAGGATCTCGAGGCCGAGAAGGCGCTGCTGGCCATCGATGAGCGGCGGGTGGCGCGGCTCGAGGAGCTCGTGGCCGACAACGCCGCCTCGCCCTCGGAACTCGACGACGCCGAGGAGGCCCGGGAGCGGCAGCGCCAGGCGGTGATCCGGGCGCAACAGGCGGTGGACGACGCCGAGGAGCGCTTGGCCGTGGCCGAGGCGCGGCGCGACAGTGCGGAGGCGGCCCGCGACCAGGCCCGGCGCGACGTGCGCCGCACCGAGGTGCGTGCCCCCTTCGACGGCCGGGTCAGGGCGGTGGCCGTGGGCCGGGGCGATCGAGTGAGCCCGGGCAGCGAACTCGTCGGCCTCTACGACACCGGCGAGCTGGAGGTCCGGGTGCAGATCCCCACCACGCGCATCGGGGCCCTCTATCGGGCCCGCGCCGCTGACACCGGGGTGTACGGTGAGGCCCTGGTGGACGGCCGCGGGCTCGCCCTGGAGCTGGACCGGCTGGCCGGGCACACCCCCCGGGAGCGCGGCGGGGTCGAGGCGATCTTCGCCGTCGAGGAGCGCCACGACGAGGTCGCCCTGGATCGCTTTGCCGAGGTGATGCTGGAGCTGCCCCCGGAGCCGGGCACGCTGGTGGTGCCCTACGAGGCGCTCTACGGCACCGAGCGGCTCTACGTCATCGAGGAGGACGAGGAGGCCAAGCGCCTACGCGGCATCGAGGTGCAGCGCCTGGGCGAGGCGCGGCGCCCCGACGGGGGCCGGGGGGCGCTGGTTCGCGCCCCGGAGATCGATGCCGGCACGCAGATCGTTACCACCCAGATCCCGCAGGCCACGGATGGGCTGCGCGTGCGCGTCGAAGCGGAGAGCCGCTAGGCGATGGTCGAGCAGCGGCGAGACGCGCTGCGCTGGTTGGCGGAGCACCCGGTAGCGGCCAACCTGGTGCTGGCGCTGATGTTCATCAGCGGCTTCTACGCCGTCAGCCAGCTCAACACCCAGTTCTTCCCCAGCTTCGAGCTCGACGTGGTCACCGTGCAGGTGCAGTGGCCGGGCTCCACCGCCGAGGACGTCGCCGACTCGGTCACCACCCCCCTGGAGGACGCCGTGCGCGACGTCCAGGGGCTGCGTGAGATGCAGTCGCGCTCGGCGGACGGCGTCAGCAACATCAGCCTCGAGTTCTTCCAGGGCACCGACATGGCCGACACGGTGGAGGACGTCAAGGACCGCGTCGCCGCCGTGCGCAACCTCCCGGAGGAGGCCGAGGAGCCGACCATCCGGCGCATCACCCAGTTCGACCCGGTGGCCCGCGTGGTGCTCAGCGGCGATGCCCCGCCATCGAGCATGCGCGCCTGGGCGCGTGAGCTCGAGGACGACCTGCTGCGCCGCGGGGTGGCCAATGTCGAGGTCACCGGCATGCCGGATCTGGAGACGGCCATCGAGGTCGAGCAGCACGTGCTGCTCGACTCCGGGCTGACCTTCGGCGACCTGGGGGCTGCCATCGACGCCGAGAGCACCGATCTGCCCGGCGGCGAGGCCGGCGAGGCGGATATCGCCCGGCAGCTGCGCAGCCTCGAGCAGCGCCGCGGCGTGCAGGAGTTCCGCGATCTGCAGATCACCGACGGCGATGGCCAGCCGCTGCTGCTCAGCGACCTGGCGCAGATCGAGCGCCGTGCCCGGGACGGCCAGGTGGACTTCCGCCTGGGCGAGGACACCGCCATCGAACTCTACGTCCAGCGCGCCGAGGGCGAGGACGCCCTGGGGGCGGCGGCCATCCTCGAGGCCTGGTACGACGATGTCACGCCGACCCTGCCCGAGGGGCTCGAGCTCACCGTCTACGACGAATTCTGGGAGCTGATCAGCGAACGCATCGGCCTGCTGGTCAGCAACGGCCTGGCCGGGCTGCTGCTGGTGGTGGCCATCCTCTTCACCTTCCTCACCGCCCGGGTGGCGTTCTGGGTGACGGTGGGCATCCCCGCCGCCTTCCTCACCGCGCTGGTGGTGCTCTGGGGCGTGGGCGGCAGCATCAACATGATGAGCCTCTTCGCGCTGATCATGACCCTGGGGATCATCGTCGACGACGCCATCGTGGTCGGAGAGCGCGGCGTGGCCCGCTTCCAGCGCGGCGAATCGCCGGGGGAGGCCGCCGCCGGCGGCGCGCGGGACATGCTCGCCCCGGTGATGGCCTCTTCGCTGACCACGGTGGCGGCGTTCATCCCGTTGATGGCGATCAGCGGGGTGATGGGCAATATCCTCTTCGACATCCCGTTGGTGGTGATCTGCGTGATCATCGCCTCACTGATCGAGGCCTTCATCGTCCTGCCCGGGCACCTGCGCCGCTCCTTCGAGGGCGATCAGCGCGGGCGCGAGCCGAGCCGCTTCCGGCGCTGGGTGGACAGCGGCTTCCACGGTTTCCGCGAGGGGGCTTACCGGCGCGGCATCACCCGGGCGGTGGAGTGGCGCTGGACCACGGTCTCGTCGGCGGTGGCGCTGCTGGTGGCGGCGGTGGGACTGGTGGTTGGTGGTCGGATCGAGTTCACCTTCTTCCCCGAGCCCGAGGGGACGGTGCTGCACGCCAACGTCGGCTTCGCGCCGGGCACGCCGCCGGAGCGGGTGGAGGCCTTCCTGGCCGACATGGAGCGCCAGCTCCACGCCGCCGACGAGGCGCTCTCCGAGCAGCGGCTGGTGCGCACCCACACCGTGCGCTACGGCGAGATGCAGGCCCGCGACGCCCAGGACGCCAACCGTGGCGATCATTACGGCAGCATCGCCGTGGAGCTGATCTCGCCGGAGGATCGTGACGTCCGCAACACCGATCTGATGAACGCCTGGGAGGAGCGCATCACCGAGCGTCCCGGTCTGGAGCGGCTGGTCATCCGAGAGCGCAGCGCCGGCCCGCCCGGCGAGGACATCGACGTCCGCCTGACCCAGGGGGATCCGGGCACCCTGCGGGCGGCCGCCGACGAGCTGCGCCAGGTGCTGCACCGCTATCCGGGGCTGGGCAGCATCGACGACGACCTGCCCTACGGTCAGGAGCAGTGGGTGTACCGTCTCACCGCCGAAGGCCGGGCCCTGGGGCTGACCACCGAGGCGGTCAGCCGGCAGGTGCGCGATGCCTTCGCCGGCGAGCTGGCCCAGGTCTACCACCAGGGCCGTGACGAGGTGGAGGTGCGCCTGCGCCAGCCGCTGGCCGAGCGCCGCGATCTCTCGGCGGTGACCGATCTGCAGATCCGCCTGCCCGACGGGGATCTGGTACCGCTGGAGAGCGTGGCCACCATCGAGTCGCGCCGTGGTTTCGAGGTGGTGCGCCACCACAACGGCGAGCTGGCCGTGAGTGTGACCGGCGACGTGGACGACCGGGTGGCCAACACCGGGCAGATCCGCGCCGATCTGCGCGAGAATGTCCTGCCGGAACTCACCGAGCGTTACGGCGTGGCCGCCGAGTTCGGCGGGCAGGCGGACTTCCAGGACGAGACCCTGGCCGATATGCAGCGCGGGCTGTTCTTCGCCCTGGGGCTGATCTACCTGATCCTGGCGTGGGTCTTCGCCTCCTACGGCTGGCCGCTGCTGGTGATGTCGGTGATCCCCTTCGGGCTGGTCGGGGCGCTGGTCGGCCACTGGGTCATGGGGCTCGACCTGACCCTGCTCTCGCTCTTCGGCCTCTTCGGCCTGACCGGCATCACCGTGAACAACGCCATCATCCTGACGCTGTTCTACAAGCAGATCCGCAATGACGGCACACCGGTGGTCGAGGCCCTGGCCGAGGCCTCCTGCCAGCGCCTGCGGGCGATGATCCTCACCTCGCTGACCACCATCGGCGGGCTGTTGCCGCTGCTCGCCGAGCAGTCGGTACAGGCGCAGTTCCTCATCCCCATGGCGGCGGCCATCGCCTTCGGTCTGGCCGGGGCCACGGGTATCGTGCTGTTCCTGATGCCGGCGCTGCTGCGCATCTATGAAGACGCGGTTGCCGGGGTGACGCGGTGGCGGTACGGTACAACGCCATGACCGAGCATGCGGACCATACGCCCCGGTTCGGGGCCCTGATCATCGGCGACGAGCTGCTCACCGGCCGGCGCCGTGATCGGCACATGGAGGCGGTGATCGAGCGGCTCGACGCCCGCGGGCTGGAGCTCGCCTGGGCACGGCTGATCGGTGACGACCCGCAGTTGCTGACCCGCACCCTGGGCGAGACCTTCGCCGGGGGCGACATCGTCTTCAGCTTCGGCGGCATCGGCGCCACTCCCGACGACCGCACCCGGCAGTGCTGCGCCGAGGCGGTGGGACGGCCGTTGGAGCGCCACCCCGAGGCCGAGGCGGCCATGCGCGAGCAGTTCGGTGCCGAGACCACCGAGCAGCGCCTGCGCATGGTGGAGTTTCCCGCCGGCGCCTGGATGATCCCCAACCCGGTCAACCGGGTGGCGGGCTTCTCCTGGGGCGACCACCACTTCGTCCCCGGCTTCCCGCGCATGGCCTGGCCCATGGTGGAGTGGGTGCTGGACACCCACTACGCCCACCTGCAGGCGCCGGGGCGCACGCTGCAGCGCGCGGTGCGTGTCCCCGGGGCGCGCGAGGGGGCGATGATCCCGCTCCTTGAGCGCTTCACCGCCGCGTACCCGGATCTGCGCATCTCCTGCCTGCCGGGTGGCGGCCGCGAGCGCGGCTTCGAGGTCGAGCTCGGTGTGCGCGGGCCGGCGCCGCGGGCCACCGAGGCGCTGGAGGCGCTCACCCGCGAACTCGAGGCCGCTGGCTACGGCTGGGAGCCGGTAGCCGACGCAACTCCCGGCGCTGGCAACGGTCCAACCCCATAATCCCCTGCGTTACCCATCGAGGTCCTGAGCCCATGTCGGATCCCTCCGTCATCGAGCCGTCCACCCGCTATTTCCGTCCCGAGGCGTTCACCGCCGACGAGACGCTCAGCGCCGATGAGCGCGAGGCGCTGCGCGAGCGCATCCGCGCGCTCCTGCGCGAGCGCGATGCGGTGCTCGTCGCCCACTACTACACCGACGCCGAGCTGCAGCGGCTGGCCGACGAGACCGGCGGCTGTGTCGCCGACTCGCTGGAGATGGCCCGCTTCGGCGCCGAACATCCGGCCTCCATGCTGGCCGTCGCCGGCGTGCGCTTCATGGGCGAGACGGCCAAGATCCTCACCCCGGACAAGCGGGTGATCATGCCGGATCTCGAGGCCACCTGCTCGCTGGATGTCGGCTGTCCGGCCGACGAGTTTGCGGCGTTCTGTGATCAGCACCCGGATCGCACGGTGGTGGTCTACGCCAACACCTCCGCGGCGGTGAAGGCCCGCGCCGACTGGGTGGTGACCTCGAGCATCGCCGTGGACGTGGTGGCCCACCTGCACGAGCGCGGCGAGAAGATCCTCTGGGCGCCGGACAAGTACTTGGGGGACTACGTGCAGCGCCAGACCGGTGCGGACATGCTGCTCTGGGATGGCAGCTGCATCGTCCACGAGGAGTTCCGCGGCCTGGAGCTGGCCGATATGCGCCAGGCGCACCCCGGGGCCCGGGTGCTGGTCCACCCGGAGTCGCCGGCGGCGGTGGTCGAGCAGGCCGACGTGGTCGGCTCCACCTCGCAGCTGATCCGTGCCGTGGCCGAGATGGAGGCCGACACCTTCATCGTTGCCACCGACGCCGGCATCTTCCACAAGATGCACGAGGCTGCCCCGGACAAGACGCTCATCGAGGCGCCCACCGCCGGGCGCAGCGCCACCTGCCGCTCCTGCGCTCACTGCCCGTGGATGGCCATGAACGGGCTGCGCAGCCTGGCGGCGGCGCTCGAGGCCGGTGAGCCGCAGGTCACCGTGGATCCCGGGGTGGCAGCCGGGGCGCGGCGCTCGCTCAACCGTATGCTCGATTTCGCCGCCGAGCGGGCCCGGCAGGTCCTCGGCACCGGCGACGCCTGACCGGCACGCCCGGCGCGGTGGCTACCCCGCGGCGGCGTCCGCCGCGCGGCGCTCGGCGATGCGCCGCTGCAGCGCTTCGTGGCGGATCTCGTCCACCGGAAAGTCCCACATCAGCCCCATGGCCGCGAGCTTGAGCGCCGCCGGGGCGATCCCCGCGACGAGCAGCAGGGTGCTGACCTCGCCCGTGCCCGGGGCGGGG
>NZ_NHSN01000004.1 GCF_016653405.1 Halorhodospira halophila | reverse complement strand
CCGTGCCCGGGGCGGGGTTGGGCGGGGCGAGGGCCACGGTCAGCAGCGCCGCAGCGCCGGCCAGGGTGAAGCCGACGCGGCCAGCCAGCGACCAGACGGCGAAGTGCAGTCCGGTGCGCGGGGCGCCGGTGTGGGCGGCTTCGACGTCGGGGATATCGGCCTGGATGGCGGCGGAGAGCGCCCAGTCCAAGCCGCCGGTGAGCCCAAGCAGGGCAGCGAGGATGAGCAGCGGCAGGGTGTGGCCCGGTCCGAGCAGCGGGATCCAGATCAGCACCGCGGCGGCGAGGACCAGGGCGGCGCACCACATGGCGTGCTTGCTGTAACGCAGGGCCAGCGCCGCACCCAGAGGCAGGCCGATGAGTGCCGCCAGGAGGTAGGCCGCCAAGGCGGTCGGGGCGGCGCTGGCGTCGCCGACGATGCCGGCGGCGATGGGCAGCAGCAGGGCGGCGGCGAGGGTATTGGCGGCGACGTTGGCCGTGTGGGCGCCGAGCAGCCGGCGCCACGCCCGCAGCCCGCCCAGGCGTCGGGCGATTACGCCGAACCCGCCGGGCGGGGCCGCCGGCTGCCGGTCCGGCAGGGCGAGGATGGCCAGGGCCGCCAGGGCGGTGACGCCGACGAGCAGTAGGTAGAGGGCCGCGAGCGCGTCGAGGCGCGCCGCGCCCACCTCCACGGCGAGCAGCGGGGCGCCCAGCCCGACCCCGATGCCGAGCAGGGTGGCCAGCTGCGCCGCGGTGAACAGCCGAGTGCGGTCGTGGTAGCCGGCGGCCAGCTCGGCGCCCCAGGCCAGGTGGCTGACCCGCATGAGCACCCAGCCCAGGGTGGTCAGGGTGCCGCCGAGGAGCAGCGGCAGCAGACTGGTGCCGGGCTCGAGCAGCAGCAGCGGCGCCAGTCCTGCCAGGGTGAGTCCGGCACCGGCCCACCAGCCGCCCCGGCGCCGCGCCGCCAGGGGCACGGTGTCGCTCCAGGCGCCGGCGACCAGCACCGCGACAGCGTCGAGCAGGCGCAGCGCGATGAGCACCGCGATCACCGCCACGGCGGCCACCTCCGGTGCCTCCAGTCGTTGCGGAGCGATCTGCAGGAAGAACGGCGGCACGCTCGCTGCCAGCGGCAGGGCAGCCAGGGCGTAGACGAGCGTCGTCAGGGGCGAGGGGGTGGCGCTGCTGCGGGGTGTGGGATCGCTCATGGCGATACGCTACGATGCGTGCCGCCGGCGTGCCAGCGCCTGCGCCGGAACGTCGCGACAGGCCCGCAATCGAGGATCGCACCACCGTGGAAAACCCGACCCGGGACGATCGCAGCCTCGCCGTGCTCTACCGGGACGAGCGGCTGATCGCCGTCTACAAGCCCGCCGGGCTGCTGGTCCACCGCAGCAACATCGACCGCGACCGCGATGTGCTCCTGCAGCGCGTCCGCGATCAGCTCGGCGGTCACTGGGTCTACCCGGTTCACCGGCTCGATCGGGCCACCGCCGGGGTGCTGGTTCTCGGCCTCGATCCCGACGCCGCGTCCGTGCTCGCCGCCGCCTTCCGCGAGCAGCGCATCGGCAAGCGCTACCAGGCGGTGGTGCGCGGCTGGGTCGAGGCGCCCGGACGCATCGACCGCCCGCTGGGCGCCGGGCGCCGCGGCGAGGGGGGCGCACCGCAGCCGGCGGTCACCGACTACATCCCGCTGGCCTGGACGGAGCTGCCGATCCCGGTCTCGCGCTACGACACGGCGCGCTACACACGCCTGGAACTGCAGCCGCAGACCGGGCGGCAGCATCAGCTGCGCCGGCACATGAAGGCGTTCAGCCACCCGATCATCGGCGACACCACCCACGGCGACGGCGCCAACAACCGGCTCTTCCGCGAGCACTTCGGCGCCCGGCGGCTGATGCTCGTCGCCACCGAACTCACCGTCCCCCATCCCGGGGATGGCCGTACGGTGCGTCTGACCACCGAACCCGACGCCGAGCTGCAGGCGATCATCCGGCAGGCCGGGTTGGCGGCGGACCCGGACCCGGCCCAGGCCGGCGAGCGCGACTAGTCGGTCCCGAGCCGCTCGTGCAGGTAGCGCCGGCAACCCGCCGGGGTGGACAAGCGGTAGCTGTGCGCACCGGGGATCGGCACCCCGGCCGTGCGCTCCAGTGCTGCCTGGAAGCGCAGTAAGTCCACCGAGTCGATCCCCAGCTGGGCGTGCAGGCTGCGCTCGGCGTCCAGCCGACGCACGTCCGCCTCCGGCGCGATCTCCGCCAACGCCTCCTGCAGGGCCCGCTCGATGCGCGCCTCGGTCTCCTCCGCCACTGCCGATTCCTCCGCCGTCCGATACGGGTGCTGCACCCGGCGATGGCCTGCCGGCTGGCTTCCCTGTTGCCGGGACCGATAGACTGGCCCCGTGGTGCACTGCAGCGCCCGCAAAGATCCCGAGCCCGATGACCGTACGCAATCTCGAAAGCCTCTTCCAGCCCCGCTCCATCGCCCTGATCGGCGAGGCCAGCGACACCGATCGCCGCATCCTGCGCAACCTGCTCAGCGAGCCCTACCAGGGGCCGGTGATGCCGGTCATGGCGGGGATCGACTCCATGGGCGGTGTCCCGGTCTTCCCCGCGCTTGAACGCCTGCCGGCGGTGCCGGATCTGGCCGTCATCACCCGCCCGCTGGAGGTGGTGCCGGGGCTGATCACCGCCCTGGGCGAGCTGGGCACCCGTGCCGTGATCGTCACGCGCGCGGTCCCCCGGGACTACACCCAGGAGCAGCGCGAGGAACTCGAGCGCACCATTCTCGAGGCGGCGCGCCCCCATCTGGTCCGGGTGGCCGGGCCGGGGAGCAGCTGCATCAGCGTCCCCCACCGGGGCCTGCACGCCTCGTCGCTGCCCATCACACTGGCCAGCGGCAAGGCGGCGCTGGTCACCAAATCCTCGGCCATGGCCGGGGCCGCCCTGCGCTGGTGCCGCGAGAACGACTCGGGGCTGTCGCACATCATCCACATCGGCGCCGCCACCGACGTGGACCTGGGCGACAGCTTCGACTACCTGGCCACCGACCACCGCGCCCGCGCGGTGATCGTCTATATCGAGCGGGTGCGCCGGGCGCGCAAGTTCATGTCGGCCCTGCGGCGGCTGGCCCGCATGAAGCCGGTGATCATCCTCAAGCCGCCGCAGGTGGGCGAGGCGGAGATCGACGACTTCGTCTACGACGCGGCCTTCCGCCGTGCCGGCGTGGTGCGGGTGGACGATCTGGAGGAGCTGTTCAGCGCTGTCGAGATCCTCGACAGCAGCCGGGTGCCGGGCCGCGACGGGCCGCTGGCGATCCTCGGCAACAGCCGCAGCATGGGGCTGCTGGCCAGCAACGCCCTGCGCCGCTACGACAGCAGTCCGCAGCAGCTCTCCGCGGAGAGCAATGAGGCCCTGCAGGAGCTGGCCCGGCGCAACGCCAGCAGCCACAATCCCCTGGACATGGGCGTCGACGCCGACGCCGACGCCTACGATCGGGCCCTGGAGATCCTCGGCAAGGACCGGCGCATCAGCGGTATCCTGGCACTCAAGGCGCCGGGCGCCAGCGACGACGGCGAGGGCGTGGCCGAGGTGGTGGTCCGCCACGCCAAGCGGCTGCGCAAGCCGGTACTCGCCGCCTGGGACCCCTCCGCCGGAGAGGCCGGGTTGCGGCGGCTCGCGGCGGCGGTGCCGGCCTTCGCCTACCCCGAGGAGGCGGTGCGCGCCTACAGCCGGTTGCTTCAGTACCGGCGCAGCCAGACCCTGCTGATGCAGACGCCGCCCTCGTTGCCCGAGGATTTCACCCCGGACTACGAGCAGGCGCGGCTGATCCTGTCGGCGGCGCTGACCGCCGGGCGCGATCAGCTCAACGAGTACCAGACGGCGCGGCTGCTCAGCGCCTACTGCATCCCCTGCGTGGAAACCCGCCGCGCCAACGACCCGGAGGACGCCGCCGCGGTGGCCGCCGAGCTGGATCAGCCGGTGGCGCTGAAACTGATGTCGCCGGAAGTGCAGCTCAAGTCCCAGGCCGGCGGCGTCGTCCTGGATCTGGGCGGCCCCGAGGCGGTGCGCGCCGAGGCCGAGGCGATGCTGGCGCGCCTGCACGAGCTTCGCGGCGACGACGTAGCCGTGGACGGCTTTGCCGTGCAGCCGATGACCCGCCGCGACGGGGCCTTCGAGCTGACCCTCGGCGTGCGCCCCGGCGGGCCCTTCGGGCCGGTGCTCTACTTCGGCCACGGCGGTACCGAGACCGAGGCCATCGCCGACTGGGCCTGCGGGCTGCCGCCGCTGAATATGCACCTGGCCCGGGAGATCATGCAGCGCACCCGGATCTACGGGCTGCTGGTGGACAGCGGGCTGCGCAAGCCGGATCTGGATGCGGTGGCGCTGAGCCTGGTCAAGCTCTCGCAGCTGGTCATCGATTTCGGCGCCGTGCAGTCGCTGGACATCAACCCGCTCTGGGCCACCGGCCGCGGGGTGCTGGCCCTGGACGCCGGGGTGGGCATCCAGCCCCAGCGCGGGGATCCGGCCGACTCGCTGTCCATCCGCCCCTACCCCCAGGAGCTCAGCGAGCGCATCGAACTGCCCGACGGCCAGTGCCTGAACCTGCGCCCGGTGCTGCCCGAGGACGCCCCGCAGCTCAACGCCATGGTCGAGCGAACGCCGCCGGAGCAGGTGCGCATGCGCTTCTTCCAGGCGCTGAAGAGCCTGCCCCAGGAGA
Organism: Halorhodospira halophila; assembly: GCF_016653405.1. NCBI lineage: Bacteria > Pseudomonadati > Pseudomonadota > Gammaproteobacteria > Chromatiales > Ectothiorhodospiraceae > Halorhodospira > Halorhodospira halophila. The sequence goes on along the minus strand of NZ_NHSN01000004.1, from coordinate 58,808 downwards.
TGGCCGCGCGGCTGACGCAGATCGATTTCGACCGCGAGATGGCGCTGGTCATCACCCGCGACGGCATCGCTGGCCGGGCGCCGCTGCTGGGGATGGTCCACATCAGCGCCGATCCCGACCTGGAGCAGGCGGAGTACGACATCATGCTCGACCCCTCGGTGGCCGGCATGGGGCTGGGCCCGATGCTCATGCACCGGATCGTCGACTACGCCCGGCGCCGTGGCATCCGCGAGATCTACGGCGAGGTGCTGCGCGAGAACGAGCCGATGCTCAAGATCAATCAGGCCATGGGCTTTCGCATCGAGCCGAGCAGCGACGACCCGGGGCTGATGCACGTGACCCTGCGCCTGGACGGCGACGGCGCGTGACAAGCATATGCCCGATCCGTAATGTATGCCGGCATGCGGTGACCACCCCGAGCTGAAGGAGCCTCGCATGAGTCAGGAAGAGAACGCCCGGGTCAGCCTGGCCCACCTGCCGCTGCCGCTGTTTGCCGCCACCATGGGCCTGGCCGGCCTGGCCATGGTCTGGAACGAGAGCCATAGCCTCTGGGGCTGGCCCGCCTGGGTAGCCGAGGCCGTGGTGGTGCTGGCGGTGATCAGCTTCGTCGCCATGGCCGCAGGCTATGCCCTCAAGGCGGCGCTACACCCATCGGCGGCGTGGGGCGAGGTCACCCACCCGGTGCGCCTCAACTTCCTGCCGGCGGTTTCCATCTCGCTGATCCTGCTGGGCATCGTGACCGAGTCGGAACCGCTGTCCACCGCCCTGTGGGGCAGCGGGGCGTTGCTGCACCTGATCCTGATGCTGGCCATCGTCACCAGTTGGATGCAGCGTCAGCTGGAGCTCGGCACCCTGAATCCGGTCTGGTTCATCCCGGCGGTGGGCAACGTCCTGGTGCCCATCCCGGCGGCGCAGGCCGGCTACATGGAGGTGGCCTGGTTCTTCTTCAGCATCGGGCTGTTCTTCTGGCTGATCCTGATGACCCTGGTGTACTACCGGCTGATCTTCGCGCCCAACCTGCCGGCGTTCCTGCTGCCCACACTCTTCGTGCTCCTGGCCCCGCCGGCGGCCGGCTACCTGGCCTGGGTGTCGCTGCTTGACGGCGGCGATCCCGGGGTGGTCGGTCGGCTGCTCTACTACAAGGCGTTGTTCACCTTCCTGCTGCTGCTCATCCAGGTGCCACGGCTCGTCCGCCTGCCGTACTACCCCTCCTGGTGGGCGTACACCTTCCCCCTGGCCGCCTTCTGCCTGGCCAGCCAGCACTTCGTGCAGGCTTACCAGACCGGCGGTGGCCGCGGCGTGATGCTGCTGGTGGTGCTGACCACGCTGGTCATCGCCGTGGTCTTCGTCGCCACCGTGATCAAGCTGCTCAGCGGCAAGCTGCTGCGCCCGGAATAGGGCGGGCCGAGCCAGGGCCCGGGTGGGATACCCCGGCGGCGAGTGGCTTCATTGCGCCGCCGGCCGGGCGTACCCTGAGCTGCGGAGCAGCCCGCGCAGGGGACGACCGCCTTGGTCAAGCCGCTTTCCCACCATGAGATCCTCACCCGGGTGGCGCCGTTCAGCGAGGCCGGGTGGGCCGTGGATCTGGCCGCCAGCGACCGGGCCCACCGCGAGATCGCCTTTGAGCCGCGCAGCCACGAGGGGCTGGACGCCGCCGAGGGGCCGGTCACCGAGCAGCTGGTGCTCGCCGAGCGGGAGCCCGGGCTCTATCGGCTGAGCGCCACCTACACCGCCGCCGATGGCACCTGGGCCGGTCTCGCCCTTGATGGTGGGTGTCCCGCCGACCTGCTCGCGGGCCTGCAGGCCACGGAGCTGCGCCCCCGGCTGTTCATCCGCATCGCCGGTGTCTGTATCGGCCGCAGCTACTGGGCGAAAGCCTCCGAGGCCGACCCCGGTGACCCGCGGTGGCGGGCTGTGGGCGCCGAGGCGCGGCTGGCCGGGCGGCGCGTGGTGCTCGACGCGACCCCGGGTGCCGGCCTGCCGGCGCAAATCGAGATCACGCCCCACCCCGAGGGCGAGCCTGCGCTGCCCGAAGACCTGATCGCCGTCCTCGGCTGGGGCTGGCGGCCGCTGGTCTGGCGGCAGAAGGCGTGGCGCAGCACCCGGGCGCTGCCCCGGGAGGAGCCGCGCCGGCGGGCGGCCGTCGAGGCCCGGATCGAGCAGCTCGTCGCCCACCTGGCGGCGGTCTTCGCCGAGCCGCCGAGCGCCTTCCACCGGCGCTTCCGTCGCCGGCGCTGGGCGGTGGTGGGCCGCCGGCTGCTGCCGATGACCGTCTTCTTCCTGATCCTCGCCGCGGTGCCGCTGTTCGGCGTGGTGCTGCCCGAGGGCGAGATGCCGCCGTGGCTCCACGGTGTCCCGCCGCTGCTGGCCATCGGCGCGCTGCTCTTCTCCGGGACCGAGGTCCCGCTGGTGGACCGACCGCCGTTGCCGCGGCCGCTGACGGCGAGCACCTGGCACGGAGGGAGCGATGGCGGCTGATCCGATGAACATCCCGGCGGTCTCGGTGGCCGCCGCCCGGCAGGCGCTGATCGAGCAGTACGCCGACCCGATCCTACGCCGGCGGGCCACCATGCTGTGGGGCACCCGCGGCGTGGGCAAGTCCTCGGTGGTGGCGCAGGTGGCCGAGCACTTCGGGGTGCCTCTGGTCGACCTGCGCCTGACCACCATCGAGCCGGTGGACATCCGCGGGGCGATCTACGCCGATGAGCAGCAGCAGCGCACGGTGTGGTTCCCGCCGGAGTTCCTCCCCGGTGCCGACCAGCCGGAGGGAATCCTCTTCCTCGACGAGCTCACCGCCGCCGATCAGCGTCTGCAGATCTCTGCCTACTCGCTGATCCTCGATCGCAAGGTGGGGGCGTACCGGCTGCCCGACGGCTGGCAGGTGGTGGCGGCGGGCAATGCCCGCTTCCAGGGGGCGGTGAGCCACGACATGGGCACGGCGCTGGCCGATCGCATGTTCCACTTCAACGTGCAGACGGCCCTGGAGGCGTTCCTCGACTACGCCGCCGAGCGCGAGCTGGCCCCGGAGGTGATGGCCTTCCTGCGGGTGCGCGCCGACCGGCTCGACGACACCGCCACGCAGCTGGCCAACGACCACCTGGTCGGCGCCAGCCCGCGGGGCTGGGAGGATGTCTCTTCGGTGCTCCGGGCCGATCTGGGCGATGCCGTGCGGCGGCTGTTCGTGCAGGGGCGCATCGGGGCCGCCAACGCCGCTGAATTCTTCGGGGTGCTCGATGAGCTGCAGGCGGCTGCCGACGTCACCCGGCTGCTGGCCGCGCAGCCCGGGCCGGAGACCGCGGCGCTGCTGCCCGAGAGCCTGGATGGCCTCTACGGCATGGTCTACGGCCTGGTGGCGGCGGTCACCGACGAGCCGACCCTTACCCGCGCCCTGGAGATCATCGAGCAGTTCCCGGAGATGCGCGGGCGTACGCCGCTGCCGGCGCGCGAGGCGCAGACCCTGGCCATGGAGCTGCTCTTCCAGCGCGGCCTGGTCTGGGGCCTGGAGGGGGCGATCCTGCGCAGCGAGGCGTACCAGCGCTACATGGCCGAGCGCCAGGCCGATGGCGACTGAGCCCTACACCCACCGCGGCACGGCGGCGATTCGCGTGATGGTCGAGCAGGCCCCCGGTACCGGCGGGCTGGCCCTCTGGGCCCACCACCAGGATGTGGAGGCGGGCGACCTCGAGGCGCCGGTGGTCAACGACGGCCGCACCCTCTACTACGCACCGGCCTTTGCCGGACTGCCGCGGGCGCAGCAGGTGGGGTGGGTGGCCCACGAGGTGCTCCATGTGGCCCTTCGCCATGCGCAGCGCCGGGAGGCCCTGGCGGGGGTCCTCGGCGATGTCGATCCGGCGCTGTTCAACCACTGCGCAGACGCCCTGGTGAACACCACCCTTGGCCACCTGGACTGGCTGGAACTGCCCGCCGGGGCGGTGACCCTGGAGCGGGTGCTCCGCGAGGTCCTGCCGGATGACGCCGCCACCCCCGAGCGCGCGCTGCTCGAGTGGGACGTGGAGCGCCTCTACCGCGCCGTGGACGATCGGCGCGGGGGCAGCAGCGAGGACCGGGGCCGGGCCGGGCAGCAGGGCGGGGCGGCGAGCTCGGGCCGGCGCGATGGCGCCACCGGGCGCAGCGATGGGCCGCGGGCAGCGCGGCTGCGCCAGCTGGCCGCCGGCGCCGAGGCCGATCTGTTGCCCGCCGAGGGCGAAGCGCCGGAGGTGGCCGCGGAGCGGGCCCGCGCCTGGTCCGAGCGGCTGCTGCGGGCGCACGCCGATGACGGCGCCTTCTCCATGCTGCGCGGGCTGCTGGCCGATCGGCCGACGCCGCGCACGCCCTGGGAGCACATCCTGCGCACCCGCCTGGCCCGGGGGCTGGCGCGGTTGCCGGAGCGCTCCTGGTCGCGCCCGGCGCGCTCCTGGCTGGCCAACCGCGGCCGCACCGCCGGTGGCCGGCGCATGCCCTGGGAGCCGGGGGTAGTCACGGCGCGGCGGGTGCCGCGGCTGGCGCTGGTGGTGGACGCCTCCGGGTCCATCGACGACGCCCTGCTGGAGCGCTTCGCCAGCGAGCTGACGGCCATCACCCGGCGCAGCGAGGCGCAGCTGGTGGTGATCGTCGGCGACGACCGGGTGCGCCGGGTGGTGCACCTGGCCCCGGGCGACTCGCCACGGGCCGAGCTGACCTTCCACGGCGGGGGTGGGACGGACTTCACCCCGCTGCTCGAGGAGGCCGACCGCCACGCCCCGGATCAGGCGGTGGTGCTCACCGACCTGCAGGGGCCGGTGCGGTTCCGCCCGCCGTGGCCGCTGCTGTGGGTGGTGCCGCCGGCCTGGGCCGATGCCGAGCCGCCGTGGGGCGAGCGGCTGGTGCTGGCCGATGTGCCCGCGGGCAGCCCTAGCGCGGCAGCAGCCGCTCCATGAAATCGGCGTTGCGGAACCACATCAGGGTGGGGGCCTCCGCGTCCGGCACCTCCTCCTGGGTGAGGATCAGGTGCTCGTCGCGGTCCCAGACGAGCCAGGTGAAGGCGTCCTCGATCCGCCGGTCCGGCTCGCCGAGAGCTTCGCGCAGGCGCTCGTGGTTGGCGTCGTGCTCGGCCGGGTCGAGGACGACGTTCACTGCGGCCAGGGCGTTGTCGCTGTCGAAGAACAGCGCCAGGTAGTCGGCGGCGTAATCGTCGGCGCGACTGACCGGGGCGAAGCAGACCCGCTCGCCGGTCTCCAGGCCGGTCTCGTCATCGGTGCACTCGAATTCCACCTTCTCCAGCCGGTCCTCCAGCTCCTCGCGCGGCGTCTCGGTGGTGAGTTCGGTCAGGCGCAGATCCGCCTCCTGGGCCGGGCGCAGATGCTCGCGGGCGAAGGCCAGTACGACCATGATGATGACGAACATCACCAGGGCGGAGATCAGCATGCGCATGGGTCGATGATCCTCCTCGCGGGTGTGGCGACGGCCGACAGCGGAGGCGCGGCCGAGAGAGCGCGCCAGCGCTGGCGGCTCAGGGTACCTGCCCGGTCATTGGCGGCGCCAGCTTTTGAGGTTACGTTACGCGGGTGTCTCGCCGTGACCCCGGGGAGGGGGCCGATGCTCGTCAGTGCCGTGACCGGTCTGGGCGCCGTGCTGCTGCTGATGACCGCCGTGTGGGCGTACAGCCTGCGAACCGGCGACGCCAGTCTGGTGGACCGTTTCTGGGGTGCCGGTTTCGTGCTCCTGGCGCTGCTCTACCAGGCGCTGGCCGGGTTCCCGGCCCACGGCTGGTGGATCGTCGCCCTGGTGGCGCTGTGGGGCGGGCGGCTCAGCCTTTATCTGACCTGGCGCAGCTGGGGAGCGGGCGAGGACGCCCGTTACGCCGCGCTGCGCCGATCCGGCGGGCCCGGCTGGGCCCGGCGCAGCCTGGTGACGGTGTTCGGCCTCCAGGCAGTGGTGCTGTGGCTGGCGGCGGCGCCGCTGCTCCACGCCATCGCCCGGGGCGATGCCGAGGCGTGGACGGCACCGCTGGGGCTGGTCGCCGCGGCGGTCTTCCTCGTCGGCTGGCTCTACGAGACGGTGGCCGACGCCCAGCTGGCCCGCTTCCGGGCCGATCCGCGCAACGCCCGCGCCGTCTGCGACCGCGGCCTGTGGCGCTACAGCCGCCACCCCAACTACTTCGGCGAGATCCTGGTGGCCTGGGGGCTGTGGGGGCTGGCCGCCGCCGCCGGCGGCTGGTGGACGGTCTTCGCCCCGCTGCTGATGACCGGGCTGCTGCTGCGGGTCTCCGGGGTGCCGCTGCTCGAGGCGCACCTGCGCGATACCCGGCGCGACTACGCCGACTACGCCGCCGCGCGCAATGCCATCGTCCCTGGCCCGCCGCGGCCGGCCGACCGGGGGTCCGGCCATGACTGAACGGCAGCGGATCGGCTGGCGCGAGTGGGTGGCGCTGCCGGAGCTGGATATCCACCGGCTCAAGGCCAAGGTGGACACTGGGGCGCGGACCTCGGCGCTGCACACCTTCGCCATCGAGCCCTTTGAGCGCGACGGGCGGACCTGGGTGCGCTTCGGTATCCACCCCCGTCAGCGCTCCTCCGAGCCGGAGCTCTGGTGCCAGGCCCCGGTGGCGGATCGCCGGGTGGTGGCCGACTCCGGCGGCCACCGGGAGTCGCGCTGGGTGATCGCGACCCTGCTCGAACTCGGTGGAATCCGTTGGCGGGCGGAACTCACCCTGACCGATCGGGACACCATGCGCTTTCGCATGCTGCTCGGTCGAACGGCCATGGCCGGCCGTTTCGTGGTCGACCCCGAAGCCTCCTACCTGACTGGGCGGGCCGCGCTCCGCCCCCGTGTCACCGCGACCCGATGAGGAGACGCTGAAACCGTATGAAGATCGCCGTGCTCTCGCGCAACTCGCGGCTCTACTCCACGCGCCGACTGGTGGAGGCGGCGCAGAGCCGCGGGCATCAGATCCGCGTGATCGATCCCCTGCGCTGCTACATGAACATCGCCACCAGCAACCCGGAGATCCACTACAAGGGGCAGAAGCTCGAGCCCTACGATGCGGTGATCCCGCGCATCGGGGCCTCGGTCACCTTCTACGGCACGGCGGTCCTGCGGCAGTTCGAGATGCTCGGCACTTATCCGCTCAACGAGTCCCAGGGCATCAGCCGCTCGCGGGACAAGCTGCGCTCCATGCAGCTGCTCTCCCGCGAGGGGGTGGGGATGCCGGCGACCGGGTTCGCCCACTCCCCGGACGATACCGACGACCTGATGCAGCTCGTCGGCGGCTCGCCGGTGGTGATCAAGCTCCTCGAGGGGACCCAGGGCATCGGTGTGGTGCTGGCCGAGACGCGCAAGGCCGCCTCCAGCGTCATCCAGGCCCTGCGCGGGCTCAAGGCGCACTTCCTGGTCCAGGAGTTCATCGAGGAGGCCGGCGGCGCCGATATCCGCTGCCTGGTGGTTGGCGGCAAGGTGGTGGCCGCCATGAAGCGCCAGGGCAAAGAGGGCGAGTTCCGCTCCAACCTCCACCGCGGCGGCAGTGCCAGCCTGGTGCGCATCTCGCCCAAGGAGCGGGCCACGGCGGTGAAGGCCGCCAAGGTGCTGGGCCTGAACGTCTGCGGTGTGGATATACTGCGGGCCAACAGCGGTCCGGTGATCATGGAGGTCAACTCCTCGCCGGGTCTGGAGGGCATCGAGACCGCCACGGGCAAGGATGTCGCCGGAATGATCATCGAGTTTATCGAGCGCAACCGCAAGCCGGGCAAGACCGGGACCAAGGGCCGGAGGGGCTGATGGCCCGGCGGCGCTCCCCGTTCGTCATCAGCGAGCAGGCCGTGCCTCCGGGGGAGCGGCGCACGGTGCAGCTGGACGTGGCGCAGCTCTACACCCACACCCCGGTGGGCATGCCGGTGCATGTGGTCCACGGCCGCCGCGATGGCCCCACACTGTGTCTGAGTGCGGCCATCCACGGCGATGAGATCAACGGCATCGAGATCATCCGCCGGGTGCTGGCCCTGCCGCAGCTGCGCCGGATGCGCGGTACGCTGCTGGCGGTGCCCATCGTCAACGTCTTCGGCGTGCTGGCGCAGACCCGCTACCTGCCCGACCGGCGCGATCTCAACCGCTCCTTCCCCGGCAGCGCCGGCGGCTCGCTGGCCGCGCGGCTGGCCCATCTGTTCATGAGCCAGGTCCTCGAGCGGGCCTCCCACGCCATCGATCTGCACACCGGTACCGCGCACCGCACCAACCTGCCGCAGATCCGGGCCAACCTCGATGACCCGGGTACCCTCGATCTGGCCCGGGCCTTCTCGGCGCCGGTGATCATCAACTCGGACCTGCGCGACGGCTCGCTGCGCCACGCCGCCGACGAGCGCGGCATCCCGGTGCTCCTGTATGAGGCCGGTGAGGCGCTGCGCTTCGACGAGGACTGCATCCGCCTGGGCGTGCGCGGGATCACCGGGGCGATGCGCGAGCTGGGCATGCTTCCCCGAGTCAAGCGCAAGTATCCGCCGCGCCGTCCGGTGCAGGTGGAGAACACCCGCTGGGTGCGGGCCGAGAGCAGCGGTATCCTGCGCACCACGGTGCAGTTGGGCCAGCGGGTGCGCCGCGGCGAGCAGCTGGGGCTGATCTCCGACCCTTTCGGCGATGGCGAGACGCAGGCGCTGGCGGCCTTCGACGGCATCGTCATCGGCCGCACCAACCTGCCGCTGGTCCACGAAGGCGACGCGCTGTTCCACGTCGCGCGGGTGCGCCACCCGGATCGTGCCTCCGAGGTGGTCGAGGAGCTGGCCGAGCTGGACGCCGAGGAGGAGGATGAACCGTCGTGAGGCGTGCAGGCATCAGGAGGGAGACCGGATTCGATGAGTGAAGCGAAGGGGACGGCGGCCGGGGGGCACCACGCTGGCGGCTTGCCCCTGTCCGAGGCGCGGCGGCGCATCCTCGACGAGGTCGCCCCGCTGATCGGGCAGGAGCGGGTCGCCCTGGGTAATGCCCTGGGGCGCGTGCTGGCGGAGAACATCCACGCCCCGCTGGATGTGCCCGGGGCCGACAATGCCGCCATGGACGGCTATGCGGTGCGCAGCGTCGATGTGCCCGGCGAGGGGGCGGTGCCCCTGCGCGAGGTGGGCTGCGTGCTGGCCGGGCAGGCGCGCCAGCAGCCGCTGGCCGCCGGTGAGTGCGTGCGCATCATGACCGGCGCGCCGGTGCCACCCGGCGCCGACGCCGTGGTCATGCAGGAGCAGGTCGAGCGCATGGAGGGGGCGGAGGTTGTCGTGCCCGGACCGGTCGCCGCCGGCACCAACATCCGCCGTGCCGGCGAGGACCTGGCCGCCGGCAGCGTGGCGCTCGGCGCCGGACGGCGCCTGCGACCGCAGGAGGTGGGGGTGCTCGGCTCCCTGGGCTGTGTCGAGGTGGCGGTCCACCGGCGTCCGGTGGTTGCCTTCCTCTCCACCGGCGATGAGCTCTGCGCCCCGGGCCAGACCCCGGGGCCGGGGCAGATCCACGACAGCAACCGCCACCTGATCGGCGCCGCGCTGCGCCGGCTCGGTGTCGAGGCCCTGGACGCCGGCGTCATCGGCGACGACGTGGGGGCGCTCAAGGCGGCCCTGAGCGAACTCGGCTGCTACGCCGATGCGGTGATCACCACCGGCGGGGTCTCGGTGGGCGAGGCGGATACGGTCAAGGATGCCGTCGACTGCGCCGGCGACGTGGCCTTCTGGCGGGTGGCCGTGCGGCCGGGGCGGCCCCTGGCCTTCGGCCGCGTCGGCCAGTCGGTCTTCTTCGGCCTGCCGGGCAATCCGGTCTCGGCGGCGGGCACGTTCTACCAGCTGGTCCAGCCGGCCCTGCGCCGGCTGATGGGCGAGGCCGGCACCTTGCAGCCGGTCCAGCTGCCGGTGATCGCCGCCGAGCGCCTGCGCAAGCGCCCCGGGCGCACCGAATTCCAGCGCGGCATCCTCGAGCCCGGCGCCGACGGTGCCGTGCAGGTGCGCTCCACCGGGGCCCAGGGTTCGGGGATGCTGACCTCGCTGGTCCACGCCGATTGCCTGATCGTCCTCGAGGCGGAGCGGGGCGACGTGGCGGCGGGGGAGACCGTGCAGGTACAGCCCCTTGAGGGGCTGCAGCGCTAGCCGGCCTTGTTGGCGATGGCGCCGCCCGCTGCCGATGCCCGGATCACCGGCGTCGTCCTGGCCGGGGGCAGCGGCCGGCGCATGGGCGGCCGCGACAAGGGGCTGGTGCGGCTGGCCGGCCGGCCGCTGGCCGCTCATGTGCTGACCCGACTGGCCCCGCAGGTGGCGGCCATGCGCATCAACGCCAACCGCCACGCGGCGCGCTACCGGGCCCTGGGGGTACCGGTGGACGGCGACCGCCCCCCGGGCGGGCTGGGGCCGCTGGCGGGTATGGCCAGCGCCCTGGCCTGCGCGCGGACGGAGCGCGTGCTGGTGGTCCCCTGCGATGCACCGTTGTTGCCCCATGATCTGGCGGCGCGGCTCACCGATGCCCTGGAGGCCGCCGACGCCGAGCTGGCGGTGGCCCGGCTGGAGGGTCGGTTGCAGCCAGTCTTCGCGCTGCTCAAGCGCCGCCTGTGCGCCGATCTCGACGCCGCCCTGGCCGCCGGCGAGCGCCGCGTCCACGGCTGGCTGGCGCGCCACCGGGTGGCCGCGGCGGACTTCGACGATCAGGCGGCGGCACTGGTCAACATCAACACCCCGGAGGCGCTGGCGCGGGTGGCGCGGCGCCTGGACGCGGCGGCGGAGTGACCGGGCCGGCGGGCTGCGGCGCGGCGCCGCAGCGTGTACCATCGTCGGCTTCCAGCGATGCGGGATGGCTCTATGGTGAACGAATCCGACGCCTCCGGGCCGGCGCTCCGGGCCGAGGGGCTGCTCAAGCGCTACGGCGGGACGACGGTGGTCGATGGCATCGATCTGCATGTCCCCCGCGGCGAGTGCTTCGGGCTGCTCGGACCTAACGGCGCCGGCAAGACCACCACGCTGCGCATGATCCTCGGCGTCACGCCGCCGGATGGCGGCACGCTGGAGGTCCTCGGCGAGCCGGTGCCGGCTCGGGCCCGGGCGATGCGCGCGCGCATGGGGGTGGTGCCGCAGATCGACAACCTCGATCCGGACTTCACCGTCCGCGAGAACCTCTTCACCTACGCCAGCTACCACGGCCTCGGCCGCGAGGCCGCGCGGCCCCGGGTGGACGAGCTGCTCGCCTTCGCCGCCCTGGAGGGCAAGGCCGATTCGCCCATCGCCTCACTCAGCGGCGGCATGAAGCGCCGCCTGACCCTGGCCCGGGCGCTGGTCAACGACCCGGATCTGGTGGTCCTCGATGAGCCCTCCACCGGACTCGACCCCCAGGCGCGGCAGAACATCTGGCAGAAGCTGCGGGCGCTGCAGAAGCAGGGACGGACCCTGGTGATCACCACCCACTACATGGAGGAGGCCGAGCGCCTCTGTGACCGGCTGGCGATCATGGACCACGGCCGGATCATCGACTGCGACAGCCCGGCGGCGCTGGCGCGCAGCCACCTGGAGCGCTACGTGGTGGAGCTGCGCGGCGACGAGGCGCGGGCCTGGCTCGGTCGGGCGGGGCTTTCCGGTGCGGCGCGGGTGCGTGAGGTGGGCGAGACGGTGCTGCTCTACGCCGACGACCCGGCACCGGTGGCCGGCGCCCTGCACGAGCAGGGGCTGACCTACCTGCAGCGCCCGACCAACCTCGAGGACGTCTTCCTGCATCTGACCGGCCACGAGCTGAGGGAGTGACCATGAGCGAACGCGTGGAGATCGCCTCGGCGGAGGCGGATCCGCCCTCCGAGCGCGACCGCTGGCTGCCGCGCCCGAGCCTGCGCTTCATCCCGGTCTGGCGCCGCAATTTCCGCGTCTGGCGCCGGCTGATCTGGCCGTCGCTGCTGGGCCACTTCGGCGAGCCGGTGCTCTACCTGCTGGCCTTCGGCTACGGGCTCGGGGCGCTGATCGGCGATCTCGACTCCGGGATGCCGTACATCGTCTTCATCGCCTCGGGCATCGTCTGCTCCAGCGCCATGTTCACCTCCAGCTTCGAGGCGCTGTACTCCGCCTACACGCGCATGGAGACCCAGCAGACCTGGGCGGCGATGCTCGGTGCGCCGCTGTCGGTGGACGACATCGTCCTCGGCGAGGCGGTGTGGGCGGCGAGCAAGTCGCTGCTCAGCGCCGGGGCCATCGGCATCGTCGCCGTGGCCCTGGGCATCCTCAGTCTGCCCGGCATGCTGTTGGCGCTGCCGGTGGTTTTCCTCGCCGCCCTGGCCTTCGCCAGCATGGCGCTGATCATCACCGCGCTGTCGCCGAGCTACGACTTCTTCCTCTACTACTTCACGCTGGTCCTGACGCCGATGCTGCTCCTCTCCGGGGTCTTTTTCCCCATCGAGCAGCTGCCGGCGCTGATCGCCGGGCTGGCCTACCTGCTGCCGCTGGCGCACATGGTCGAATTAGTCCGGCCGCTGGCGGTGGGCGAGGGCCTGGCCCCGGGGGCGCTGCTCCACCTGGTGGTGCCGCTGGGCTACATCGCGGCCGCCTTCACGGTGGCCTCGTACCTCTTCCGCCGCCGCCTGATCCGCTGAGCCGGCCGGGCCGCCGCCGGCTCAGGCCGGCGGCGGCTCGCCGCCGGGCGGTGGCCCCACCAGCCGCTGCGCCTCGGCCAGGGCCTGGCGGACCCGCCGCAGGTCCCCGCCGGCGATGGCCTCCTCGGCCTCGGCCAGGCTGCGGGCCACGGCGGCCAGGTCGCACTGGTCGCCGGCCCGACGGGGCGGGCGCACCGCGCCGCCCGCCGGGCGGCGTGGGCGGAGCTGGGGGATCCGCCGGCCCAGGCGCTGCAGGAGGATGCGGGCGCGGGCCTCGTCGGGGTGGTCGCCGGCGAGCTCGGCGACACTGCGGCTGAGCGCCTCCAAGCGCTGCCCGGCGGCGCGGGCCGGATCCTCCTGACCCTCGATTTCGGTGAGCAGCTGCTCCAGCTGCAGGCGGGTGCGGGTGGCGTCGCCGCCGTGGTTGCGCGGCTGCTGCATCAGGGCGGCCTGGGTGGCCTGGCGGAAGCGTTCGCTGAGTGCCGGCGGCCGTGGCTCGTCCAGTTCCCGCCAGCGGGCCATCAGCGCCCGGCGGCGGGTGTGGTAGCCGGGCCACCAGCCGCCCTCGGCGAGGCCGGTCATGGCGTTGGCCAGCGAGGCGGCGGCGCCCGTGGCCGGTGCCGGATCGTCGTGGTCGGCGGCGGGGGCCGCGTCGGTCTCTGTGGTGGCGGTGTGCCCCTCGGTGGTGGGCGGTGCCGGCGGGTTCAGGCGCCGCTCCGCGGCCTCGGCCACCTCCGGCGCCAGGCTGCGGGCCCGCTCGGCCAGCGCGCGTAGGCTCTTCGGGTCGTCCAGCTGCTCGACAGCGTGCAGCCGGGTGTCGGGGTCGTCGTCGTGGAGGGCCACCTCGGCGATCACCTGCGCCTGCTCCAGCTGGGCGAGGGCGGCGCGGCGCACCGCCGGGGTGCGGCCCTGCTGGGCGATGTGTGCGGCCACCGTGGGGTCGTCGCAGTGGCGCAGCTCGGCGGTTACCGCTTCCGGGGCGGCGTCGCCTACCAGCCGCTGGCGGTAGCGGACCGTGGCGGCCGTGCGCACGCTGGCGTCGGGGTCGTCGCGGCGCAGCCGGCGCAGGGTGGCCAGGTCGCTGCAGCGCTTGGCGGCGGCCTCGCGCACCGGCGGGGCCGGGTCGTCGATCAGGGCGGCCAGGGCCTCGGCGGTCTCCGGCTGGTTGGGATCGAGGTCCATAGCGGCGCGACGACGGGTGGCCGGGTCCGGGTGACGCCAGCGCGGGCCGAAGAGTCCGGAGAGCGTTCGCCAGTGGGCCATGAAGCGGTTGCCGGGGCGTGGGTGAGACTCTGATTCTAGCACCCGGGGCGGGTGCGGTCGGAGCGACGAAAAACCCCCGATACCCGACCGGGTACCGGGGGCGGTTGCGGGCGCCCAGGGGCGCCGGTTCTAGACCTGCTGGCTGAGCTTGATCAGGCGGCGCTCGTGGCGCAGCCCGATGAGCAGGCTCAGGCAGATGAGCAGCAGGATCACGGTGAACGGCAGTCCGGCCGAAACGGCCCCTGCCTGCAGGGCGCTGAGCGCGGCGTCACCGCCGACGAACAGCAGCACACCGGCGATCAGGCCCTCGAGCACCACCCAGTAGACGCGCTGGGCGTCCGGGGCGTCGGTCTTGCCGCCGGCGGTGATGCTGTCGATGACCAGCGAACCGGAGTCCGACGAGGTCACGAAGAAGACCAGCACCAGGAAGACCGCCACCGAGGCGGTGAGCAGGGTCCAGGGCAGCTGCTCGAGCATGTGGAACAGGGCCATGGACTCGTCGGCGCCGATGCCGTCGGCCAGCGCGCCGATGCCCTCGATGGCCTGCTGCAGGCCCACACCGCCGAAGGCACTCATCCAGAAGACGGTCACCACCGTGGGCACGATCAGCACCGCGGTCATGAACTCGCGCACGGTGCGCCCGCGGGAGACCCGGGCGATAAACATGCCGACGAACGGCGACCAGCTGATCCACCACGCCCAGTAGAACGCCGTCCAGCCGTGGAGGAAGGTCTCGTCCTCGCGGCCGACCGGGTTGGAGAGGGCGAAGAAGTCGCCGGCGTAGGCGGCGGTGGTGTGCCAGAGCTGGGTGACGAAGGCGATGGCGCCACCGGCGATGATCACGAAGAGCATCAGCAGCCCGGCCAGGCTGATGTTCAGGTTGCTGAGCAGCTTGATGCCGCCGTCGATGCCGCGCAGCACCGAGATCAGCGCCGCCACCGTAACGCCGATGATGATGGCGACCTGGGTGGCCAGGGTATCGGGGACGGCCTCGAAGACGTAGCTCAGGCCGCTGGCCGCCTGCTGGGCGCCGAAGCCCAGGGAGGTGGCCAGGCCGAAGATGGTGGCCAGCACCGCCACGGTGTCGATGATGTGGCCCAGCGGACCCCACACCCGCTCACCCAGCAGGGGGTAGAAGACCGAGCGCACGGTCAGCGGCAGCCCCTTGTTGTAGGTGAAGAACGCCAGGGCCAGCGCCATGACGCCGTAGATGGCCCACGGGTGCAGGCCCCAGTGGTACATGGTGGCACCCATGGCCGCCTTCGCCGCCTCATCGGTACCGCCCTCGATGTTGAACGGCGAGCCGAACCACTCGGTGTAGTAGCCCACCGGCTCGGCCACCGCCCAGAACATCAGGCCGATGCCCATGCCGGCGGCGAAGAGCATGGCGAACCAGGACAATCGCGAGAAGTCCGGCTTGGCGTCCTGTCCGCCGATGCGGATGCTGCCCAGCGGCAGGATGATCAGCAGCAGGCAGAAGAGGACGAAGATGTTGCCGGCGGTGAGGAAGAACCAGTCGAAGTTGCTGGTGGCCCAGCCGCGGACGCCCTCCAGGGCCTCCTGGGCGGGGGCGGTGAAGATCAGGGTGCCGATGAGGAAGACGAAGATGAGCGCGGAGCTGACGATGAAGACCGGGTTGTGCAGATCCAGAGCCAGCCCGATGGGCTTGATCTCCGGGGTGATGTTCTGCTCGCCGATCTCGTGCTCGGTGTCGTACGCCTGTTCGAGCTCCTCGATCTCCTTCTTCACCTCTTTGGGGTTGGTGTTCTCGGGATCGGTCACGGGTGAAGCTCCCTGTGGCTGACGAGGACCCGCACGCAGGGCTGTCGCAGTGCGGGGTACGGCAAAAGCCTCGCAAAGGCTCCCCGGAGAGTCAATTCGGACTGCGGGGGATCTTTGGGCAGCCAAAGCAGTAGCCCACAAACAGCAAGGGCGCGACCGAGGCCGCGCCCTTGCAGGTGGCTACATGCTTCTCAGACCCGGATGGGCTTAGAAGTAGTAGTCCATGGTGATGTCGATGACGAAATTGGTATCGTCCTCGTAGACACCGGTGCCCGTGGGGTTATCTTCCTCCGTGACGTTGGTCACCAAAGCCTCCAGGTAGATCCAGCCCGGGCCGTAGTTGTACCGCGTGCCGAGTACCGCATCCATCGTGTTGTCGGCATCCGCGCTATCATCCAGACGCAGGGAACTGTCGTCATCCGGCAGTTGCATGGACAGGTCGGTGTAGTGATACCAGTCGCCCTGTGGAACGCCGGCGCTCAGTGCTAGCACCTGACCTTCATCCGGGGTTGGAGTACCTTCGACTTCGTCTTCCAGATCGTAGTGGACGATCTTGCCCGAGACATCGATCCCGCCGTAGGTGCCCTCGAAGTAGGGAGAGAGGGCGTAGAAGGACTCGCTCTCACTAGCATCACCAGTGCTGATCAGCTCACCGGCCTGAGCGGAGAAGCCCCAGCGGGTCTCCAGCGCGGTGAAGCCGACATCGCCAATCAGCGTGTTGCCGCGGAAGTAATCGTTGTCACCTTCCCAGAAACCGAATGTGCCGTCGTCCTGCTGGGTTGGATCGTCGCCCATGTTCTGGTTCTTGACGAACATGAGGCTGCCGTCCAACTCCGTGCCCGGATCCCAGTCGAAACGGATACCAGTGCCGTCGGAGTCATCGAAGCCGGAGGCCTGACGGGCGCCGGGCCAGAAGTTGTAGCGGGACCAGGCGAACGGGATGGAGGTCTTCCCGACCGTCATGGTCCAGTCGTCGCCGTAGTGGCGACCGATCGCGAGCTCCTTGATGCCCCAGGCCAAGGAGTCGTCGCCATCGTCGGCGACTGTTTGCCCGCTAAAGTTTTGGAAGCTGCCACTGCCGAAGCGGACCTCGGCGTCGAAGAACCAGTCATCGTGTTCGTGGTTGGCGTAGATGTTGAACGACTCGAAGTCGATGTTGCCGGCGGTCTCGTCCTCCTCGTCATTGTAGCTGTAGTTCATCCACGCCCCGAACCCGAGGACGTCATCCAACGCCAGCGCCGAGGACATCGGCGTGGCCAGGGCCACGGCCGCACCGGAGAGGACCAGGCTCTTGGTCTTGTTGTTCATGGGTGCTCCCTCTTTTTGGCTCTCTATTGAATCGTGGTGCCCGAATAATTTCGCCGAAACGGCGGGGGCCCGGCAAGGGCCGGGCCCCGCGTCAGGCCGAGCGGATCAGTTGCGGGCGCAGCGGATCCACTCGTCGACCAGATCGGCCTCCTCGTCGAGGAACTGCTCGACGGCCGCCTCGGTGCCTTCCTCGCGGCCGAGGAACATGTACTCGTTGAGCAGATCGATGTCGATGTTGATGCAGCTGGCGAACTCCGCCACCTCGGGGTGGTCCTCGGGGAAGCCCTCACGGGACATGGCGTGGATCGATTCGGCCCCACCCAGGGTGCCCTCCGGGTCCTCCAGGTAGGTGAGGTTCCAGGCGCCGAACTTCCAGTGCGGGCTCCAGCCGGTGACCACGATGGCGTTACCGCGACGGGCCGCCCGGTTCAACGCCGCGGTCATCGCGGAGTCGGAGGCCTCAATCAGATCGTAGTCCAGGTCGTAGTCCTCGATGACATCGTGGGAGAGGCGGGTCAGGCCGGCACCCGGATCGATGCCCTGGATCTGGCCATTAAGCCGGTCGTGCCACTCGGGATCCTTGAGGTCCTCGATGGAGGTCAGGCCCTCGTCGTAGAGGTCCTGCGGCACGATCCAGCCCAGGGCGGCGTCGCCGTACAGGACGCCGAGGTCGACGATGTCGTCGCCGAACTGCTCGATGTAGTCCTCGTGGGTGATCGGCTGCCAGGACATGAGCATCAGGTCGATGTCGCCCTGGGCGAGGCCGGTGTACTGCGGCGCGATGTCGGTCTGCACCAGCTCAACATCGGTGTTGAACTCGCTGGTGATGACATCCTCGGCCATCCGCGTGATGAACTCGGCGTCGGCCCAGGCCGTCCAGCCGATGCGGATCTCGTCGGCGTTGGCCGCGGAGGCCATGCCGGCGGTGATGGCGGCGGTGGCCGCCGCGGTGGTCAGCTTGCGTCGCATGGTACCACTCCTCTGCTGCTTTCCCTCAGTCCGCCCCGCACCGGCCCCGGAGGGCCAGCCACGGGGCCGGGTTCGTGTTCAGCCCTGGGCGGCCGGGCCCTGCTGGCGGTTGCCGAAGAACCAGCGCAGCAGCGCCCCGTAATCGCGCCCCTGGCCGTGCCGGCGCTCGCCGAAGCTTTGCGAGATGCGATCCAGCAGGATGGCCAGGAAGACCACGGCGAGGCCGCCCTCGAAGCCGAGCCCCACCTGCAGGCGCTGGATGCCGGTGAGCACCGTGCCGCCCAGGCCGCCGGCGCCGATCATGGAGGCGATGACCACCATGGACAAGGCCAGCATGATCGTCTGGTTGATGCCCTGCATGATCGACGGCGCGGCCAGTGGCAGCTGGATCTTGACCAGCAGTTGCCGCGGTGTGCAGCCGAAGGCCTGGCCGGCCTCCACGTGTTCCTGGCTGACCTGGCGGATGCCGAGGTTGGTCAGGCGCACCGCCGGCGGCATGGCGAAGATCAGCGTGGCGATGGCCCCCGGCACCGTGCCCAGACCGAAGAAGATCGCCGCCGGGATCAGGTAGACGAAGGGCGGCATAGTCTGCATCAGGTCCAGGATGGGGCGGACCACCATCTCCACCCGGTCGCTGCGTGACATGGCCACACCGATGGGCAGGCCGATGATCAGCGCGGCGATGGAGGAGGCCACCACCAGCGACAGGGTGCGGATGGTCTCGGGCCAGAGTTCCATGCTGAAGATCAGCCCCAGGGCGATGACGGCAAAGATGCCGAAGCGCCAGCCCACGCGCCAGAAGCTGACCAGGATCACCAGCAGCGCCAGCACCCAGGGTGGCGGGTACCAGAGCAGCGCCTGGATGGCCTCGGAGAACAGCCCCATGCCGAACAGCGCCACGGCCACGCCGAGGGCGATCAGGCCGGCCTTGCGGCCCCACGTCCGCCAGGCGCCGACCACCAGGAAGAAGGCGGCGACCCACAGCGGGTAGAGCAGGAGGAACTCGGTGGCGTCGACCAGGGCGCGGATGGCCCCCTCGATGCCGTCGAGCAGGGGCTCGAGGTTGTCGCTGATCCAGTCGACGCCGTTTTCGATCCAGTCGCCAATGGTGATCCGGTCCAGCACGTTGTCGCTGAACCACTCGGCGGCCTGATCGATCGGGCCGATGGTTTCGTGTTCCTCGATATCCGGTTGATCTTGCATGTCTGTCCCTTACGCCTGTTGGGTGCGATCCAGGGTGAGCAGCAGCTGGCTGCGCGAGAGGGTGCCGACGTAGTGCCCGTCGTCATCCACCACCACCAGCGGGTACTCGCTCTCGGCCGACGGCCCGAGCACGTCGGAGATCGCCGTGTCGGCCGCGATGGTCTGCACGCCACTGAGAAAGGCGTCGCCGTATTCGGTGCTGCCGCCGCTGCGGATGGCGTCGGTGAGGCTGTCGACGGAGACCAGCCCCTGGAAGCGGCGGTTGCGGTCGATGACCACGCCGATGTCGCTAGCGTAGTGCTTGAGCCGCTCGAGCGCGGCGCGCACGTCCACGCCGGGGCGCTGGATCACGGTGACCCGGCGGCGCTCGGCGATGTCGCCGGCGTTGTAGACCTGGCTGACGTCCACGCCGTAGAAGAAGGAGCGCACGTACTCGTTGGCCGGGTTGGAGACGATCTCCTCTGGCGTGCCGATCTGGACCACCTGACCGCCCTCCATGATGGCGATGCGGTCGCCGATGCGCATGGCCTCGTCCAGATCGTGGGAGATGAAGATGACCGTGCGGCTCTGCTCCTGCTGCAGACGGATCAGCTCATCCTGCATCTCGGTTCGGATCAGCGGATCGAGGGCCGAGAAGGCCTCGTCCATGAGCAGGATGGAGGGGTCGGTGGCCAGGGCGCGGGCAAGGCCGACGCGCTGCTTCATGCCGCCGGAGAGTTCGTCGGGGTAGCTGTCGGCGTTGGCCGCCAGGCCGACGGCCTCGAGGGCCTGCAAGGCCTTCTCGCGTCGCTCCGCGGTGCCGTGCCCGGAGACGTCCAGGCCGAAGGCGGCATTCTCGGCGACGGTCTTGTGCGGGAGCAGGGCGAAGGACTGGAACACCATGGACATGTCGCGTCGGCGCATGTTGATGAGCTCCTGCTGGCTCATCGCCATGATGTCGTGGCCATCGACATAGATGTGGCCGTAGGTCGGGTCGATCAGGCGGTTGAACATCCGCACCATGGTCGACTTGCCGGAGCCCGACAGCCCCATGATGACGAAGACTTCACCCTCGTGGATGGTGAAGCTCGCTTCGCGCACGCCGACGGTGTTGCCGGTGCGCTGGAAAATGTCGTCCTTGTTGTAGCCCTGTTTGAGCAGCTCCATGGCCCGCTCGGGTTTCGGGCCGAAAATCTTGTAGAGGTCTTCTACGACGAGTTTTTCAGTCATGCTGATCCGTCGGTTTGAATGGAGCGTGGTGCAATCAATGCTAGGGGTGCGCGTGCCGCGGCCACTGGGGGATCAGTAGCTTGAACAAGGCCCGGGCCGGGCGACGGCTGGTGTGAAGCGAGCGCGTGTGCGCTGCCTTTTTGCTTGGTCATGCTTTTCAACTAGAACATGCCCAATGCACCCGTTGCAAGATCAGCATGTTAAAAAGCCCTCTTTCGGGTCCGGGAGCGGGGGGCGGCCGCGGCGCGGCGTTTGCGTCCACCCGCCGTATGCCTTATGCTTTCGCGTTCCAATCGTCACGGCGATTGGCGACTCAGGAGAGGTGTCCGAGCGGTCGAAGGAGCGCGCCTGGAAAGCGCGTGTACCGAAAGGTACCGAGGGTTCGAATCCCTCCCTCTCCGCCAGGCGATGGTGGCTGCACCGGTCCCCCCGCGACGAGTCGCTGTGAACCCCGTCAGGCCCGGAAGGGAGCAGCGGCAGCAGCGATCCTCGGGCGCCGGGGTGTGGCTGGTGTGGCTGCCTCCACCCAACCGGAGCCGCCGTCGGCATGACCTACCAAGCCCTTGCGCGCAAGTGGCGGCCACGCCGCTTCGAAGAGGTGGCCGGCCAGGAGCACGTCCTGCGCGCGTTGGCCAACGCCCTGGCCGATGGCCGTCTCCACCACGCCTACCTGTTCAGCGGCACCCGCGGGGTCGGCAAGACCACCGTGGCGCGCATCCTCGCCAAGTGCCTGAACTGCGAGCAGGGCATCACCGCCGAGCCCTGCGGCACCTGTGACAGCTGCCGCGAGCTGGACGCCGGGCGCTTCGTCGACCTGATCGAAGTGGACGCCGCCTCGCGGACCAAGGTCGAAGATACCCGCGAGCTTCTGGACAACGTCCAGTACGCGCCCACCCGCGGGCGGTTCAAGATCTACCTCATCGACGAGGTCCACATGCTCTCCAGCCACAGCTTCAACGCGCTGTTGAAGACGCTGGAGGAGCCCCCGGACCACGTGAAGTTCCTGCTGGCCACCACGGATCCGCAGAAGCTGCCGGTCACCGTCCTTTCGCGCTGCCTGCAGTTCCACCTGCGCCGTCTCTCCAGCACCCTGATCCGCGATCGGCTGCTGGGGCTGGCTGAAGAAGAGGGCGTGACGGTGGAGTCCGGCGCCGCCGCTCGCCTGGCCCGCGCCGCCGACGGCAGCCTGCGCGACGCCCTGAGCCTGCTCGACCAGGCGCTGGCCTTTGGCGAGGGGGCGGCCCGGGACGACGAGGTCGCGGCGATGCTCGGCGCCATCGAGCGCGACCACGTGCTGGCGGTGCTCACTGCCCTGGCCGATGACGATGGCGCGGCACTGATCGGTGCTGCCCGGCAGATGGCCGAGGCGGCGGCGGACTTCGACGAGGCCCTGGCCGAGCTGGTGGCCACGGTGCACAGCCTGGCCCTGGCGCAGCAGGTGCCCTCGGCCATCGGCGAGGACGAGCCCGAACGCGATCGGCTGCTGGCGCTGGCCGAGCGCATCGATGCCGAGGATCTGCAGCTCTACTACCAGATCGGCGTCAATGCCCGCCGCGATCTGCCCTACGCACCGGACCCGGCCACCGGCTTCGAGATGGCCCTGCTGCGCATGCACGCCTTCCGACCCGCCGAGACGGCGCCGCGGATCAGCGCACCAGCGGGCAGTGGTGGGGCGGCGGCCGGCGGTGGGGCCGGCCCGTCTGTGGCGAACGCGCCGCCCTCGGGAGCGGGGTTGGGTGCGGCCGCGCCCCGGGATGGGGCTCCGGCGTCGGCGCCGCCCCCGGCTGAAGGCGCGGAGGCGGGTCCGCAGCCGGCCAGCGACGACGAGGAGGGCGCGGCGCGCTGGACGCGGATCGTCGGCGAGCTCGACGGGCCGCTGCGCATGCTTGCCGGACAGTGCGAGTGGGTCGGCCGCGAGGGGGAGCGTGTTATCCTGCGGCTGGACGAAAGCCACGAATACCTGAACAATGCCGAGCGGCGCGAGCGGCTGCAGACGGCGCTGGGGCGGTTCTTCGGCGAGGCGATCACCCTGCGCATCGACATCGGCCCGACCCGGTGGACGCCGGCGATGGCCGAACGGCAGCAGACCCGCGAGCGCCAGGCCGACGCGGAGCGGGCCCTGGCCGCGGACCCCGGGCTGCAGGGGCTGTGCGAGGCCTTCGACGGCCAGCTCCACGGCGTGCGGCCGGCCGATGGCGAGAGCAATCATCCGTAAAGACGAGCATCGAGGTAGAAGGCGATGAAGGGCGGACTCGGCAATATCATGAAGCAGGCCCAGCAGCTGCAGGAGGACATGCAGAAGGCCCAGGAGGAGATCGCTGCCATGGAGGTCAGCGGCGAGGCTGGGGCCGGTATGGTCAAGGTGACCATGACCGGGCGCAACGAGGTGCGCAAGGTCGAGATCGACCCCTCGCTGTTCGAGGACGACCGCGAGATGGTCGAGGACCTGGTGGCGGCGGCGGTCAACGACGCCGTGCAGAAGGTCCAGCGCGAGAGCCAGGAGCGCATGTCCGGCATGGCCGAGGGCATGGGCCTGCCCCCGGGGATGAAGCTGCCGTTCTGATCGGCAGCCGATGAGCGTCTACTCGCCGCGGCTGCGCGAGCTGGTCGAGGGGCTGCGCCGTCTGCCCGGAGTGGGCACCAAGACGGCGCAGCGCATGGCGCTGCATCTGCTCCAGCGCGACCGTGACGGCGCCCGGCAGCTTGCCGCTGCGCTGCAGGGGGCGGTGGAGGGCGTTGGCCACTGCCCCGATTGCGGGCTGCTGACCGAGGAAGAGCGCTGCGGGCTCTGTGCCAGCCCGCAGCGCCGTCGTACGCTGCTTTGCGTGGTCGAGAGCAGCGCCGACGTCTTTGCCCTCGAGCAGGCCACGGATTTCCAGGGGCTCTACTTCGTCCTCGGCGGGGCGCTGTCGCCGCTCGACGGCATCGGCCCGGAAGAGCTCGGGCTGGATCGGCTGCAGCAGCGGCTGGATGCCGGCGAGGTCGAAGAGATCATCCTCGCCACCAATCCCACCATCGAGGGCGAGGCCACCGCCCACTACGTCCAGAGCCTGGCCGCCGAGCGCGGGGTGCGCACCACGCGCATCGCCCACGGGGTGCCCATGGGCGGCGCGCTGGAGCAGGTGGACCAGGGGACCCTCTCTCACGCTTTCATGGGGCGGCGGGATTACGAGGGCTGAGCATCGGCCGGAAAAGGAGGCACCGATGACCGACTGTATCTTCTGCAAGATCGTCGCCGGGGAACTCCCCGCGGAGATCGTCCACAGCGGCGAGCACGTGATCGCCTTTCGGGATCTCCATCCCCAGGCGCCGACCCACATCCTGATCATCCCGCGGCGCCACGTGCCGACGCTGCACGATCTGACCGCCGACGACGGCGAACTGCTCAACGAGATGTTCACCGCCGCCCGCACCCTGGCCGAGCAGGAGGGCCTCAGCGAGCGTGGCTACCGCACCGTCTTCAACTGCAAGGACGAGGGCGGGCAGGAGATCCACCACCTGCACCTGCACCTGCTCGGTGGCCGGCAGATGACCTGGCCGCCGGGCTGAGCGCCGCGGCCGCCGCCGCGGGTCGTGGGCTACAGCTCGCCGAGGCGCTGGCCGCCGAGGGCGCAGAGCCGCCGGAACGCCTGGAAGCTCGGCTCGTCGAGGGCGTTGTCGATGCGGTGGCGGTCGGCGTAGACCATCCCCTGCGGGCGGCCGTTGGCGAACACCGCGGCGAGGAAGGCCGAACGGCCGTCGGCGAGGGCGTGCAGGGGCTGCGGCACGCGGTGCCGGATCCGCTCGTAGCGCTGCGGCGTCAGCCACACCGCCGATGGCTTCGCCATCAGCTCCTGCAGGAGCGAGGGGCGGGCGAGGTCCACCCGAAAGCGGTGGAAGTTCGGGTCGCCGGCGGCGCCGAGGACGTACTGTCCGGCCAGGGTCTCGCCGTCCGGGAGCATCTGGGCGTAGAGCACGCGGCTCAGCCCCAGGCCGTCGTAGAGCCCGGTGAGGACCAGGTTGAGGATGCAGTCGCGGGGCGAGACGCGGCCCTGGCGGCGGCGCATCTGCGCCTCGGAGCGCGCGTAGTCGCGGTTCTCCAGTTCATGGCGCACCCGTTGGAAGACCTCGCGACGCGGCGCCAGGCAGACGCCGCCCTTGGCGGTGCCGTCGGAGAGGTAGGGGTTGTCGGAGGTCTCGCTGATCGGCGCGCGAGCCGGTTGTTCCGGCTCGTCCTCGTCCGTCTCGCCCAGCAGCGGGGCGAAGGTCACCGGTTTCCAGGGCAGCAGCTCGGCGGCCTCGGCGGCGCCGGCGGAGATCTCCGCCCGGGTGGCCTCGTCGTCGAGTTCGAGTAGCTCGGCGAGGGCGTCGAGCAGCGGCGGCATCTCCGGGTGGTGCCACCCCTGGCGGGCCAGGGCGGCCAGCCGGGTGGCCAGGCCCACCGCCCAGCTGCGCGGCGAGCGCGTGTCGGCGGCCAGCGCCTCGCTGGATTCGGCCACCAGGGCGGGCAGCTGCCACTGCTGGGCCAGGGCCAGGTTGAGTTCCCCCAGGGAGAAGCCCAGGGCGACGTACTCCGCCTCGGAGGCGTAGGCGGGCTCCGGCGCCATCTCGTGGATGGTGCGCATCACCCGGCCCTCGTCGTGGCTCCACATGACCAGCTCGGCGCTGTGGCGCAGCATCGCGGCGGTGTAGACCTCGTTGGGCAGCAGATCGGCGAGCTGCCACGCCCAGCGCCGGGCCTGGCAGGCGGCGTGGATGGCCCGCTCGCAGGTGAACAGGTAACCGCGGTAGTTGGCCCGGGTCAGGGCCGATTCGGCGCGGGGCAGCCCGTCGGCCACAGCGCGGACGTTGCGCACCCCGCGCAGGAGCACGGCCTCTTCCATGCTGTGCACGCCGGAGTCCAGGTGGCGCGAGGCGTGGGTATTGACGTCGCGGATCAGCCCGAGGACCAGGGCCGGGTCCACGTAGATCTGCGCGGCCAGATCGCGCGGCGGCAGCTCATAGTCCAGCGTGTGCCGGGGCAGGCGCGGCAGCCGCGGCTCGCCGATGGCCGCAACCCAGTCCTCCAGACGCCGCTGCGGGGATTCGGGATCCTTGTTCATGGCGTCATTGTAGGGCCCCTGAACGGCTCCGGGAATGGAAAGGGCGCTGCCCCGACAGGGTTGATCGGTTAGACTGGCGGCCACGGATCCTCCAGCCAGCAGCCACAGGGGGGCAGGCAGGCACACATGCTGGTTATCATTGGCGCTGCCATCGCATTCTTCTCGGTGATCGTCGGCTACACCGCCCACGGCGGCCCGCTGGCCATCCTCTGGCAGCCGTACGAGTTCCTGATCATCTTCGGCGCGGCCATCGGCGGCTTCCTGATCGCCAATCCGCTGAAGGTCATCAAGCGGGTGTTGAGCACCATCCCCAAGATCCCCGGCGGAGCGCCCTACGGGCGCGAGCACTACATGGATCTGCTCGCGCTGCTCTACGAGATCTTCCAGCGCGCCCAGCGCGACGGGCTGCTCTCCATCGAGGACGATGTGGACAACCCCCACGAGAGCGAGTTGTTCAAGTCCTACCCGCGCATCCTCAACGACCACGTGGCCCTGGAGTTCCTCTGCGACTACCTCCGTCTCATGGTGGGGGGCAACATGAACCCCTTCGAGATGGAGAACCTCATGGACGTGGAGATCGAGTCCCACCACAAGGAGGCGTCGCACCCGGCGGCCGCGGTGAACAAGGTGGCCGACGCCATGCCCGGGTTCGGCATCATCGCCGCGCTGCTCGGCGTGGTCATCGCCCTCGGTTCTTTGGACGAGGACGTGATGACCATCGGCGGGTTGGTGGCCTCGGCGCTGGTCGGCACCTTCACCGGCATCTTCGCCGGTTACGCCTTCGTCGGCCCGCTGGGCCAGGCCATGGAGCACCGGGCGCAGGAGCAGACCAAGTTCCTGGAGACCATTAAGCTGACCCTTTTGGCCGTGCTCAACGGCTACAAGCCGGTGGTGGCGGTGGAGTTCGGCCGCAAGGCGATGTTCGAGGCGGAGCGACCGACCTTCTTCGAGCTCGAGGAGCACGTGAAGATGCAGGCCGCCCGCAGTCAGGACGCTTAAGGGCAGCCCCGGGGCATGGTCGAGGAGAACAAGACCCGCCCGGTCGTCATCAAGAAGGTGGCGAAGCACGGCGAGGAGCACCACGGCGGCTCGTGGAAGATCGCCTTCGCCGACTTCATGACGGCGATGTTCGCCATCTTCCTGGTCCTTTGGCTGCTGCTCGCCCTGGACGATGATCAGCGCAAGGGCATCGGCCAGTACTTCCGGGATCCGCAGGCGGCCCATCCGCCGGCGGCCCGCGACGTGATCGACTTTGAGGGCGAGCGCCGCGCGCCCATCGACCTGGAGGGCATGCCCCTGGGCGAGGGCGGGTTCATTCGGGCCGAGGAGATGCAGGATCTGGCCGAGCGCTTCCAGGATGCGGTGATGGACGACCCGGACCTGGCCGAGTACGCCGATCAGATCATGCTCGATATCACCGACGACGGTCTGCGCATCCAGCTGGTCGACCACGACGGTCGGCCGATGTTCGAACTCGGCAGCGCCGACCCCAAGGACCACACCGAGGAGATCCTCCGTGCCCTGGCCGGTGTGCTCGAGGAGGTGCCCAATCCGGTCTCGCTCTCCGGTCACACCGACGCCCGGCCGTTTGCCCGGGACGACTACGACAACTGGTCGCTGTCCACCGACCGGGCCCATTCCGCTCGGCAGACGCTGGTCGACGGGGGGCTGCCCGCGGGGCGCATCGGCCAGGTGGTCGGCTACGCCGATACCATCCCCGCCGACCCGGACGACCCCCGGGCCGACATCAACCGCCGCATCTCCGTCGTCCTGCTCAGCCGCGCGGCGGTGGCGAGCATCGCCGAGCGCGAGCGGCGCATGGACCCCGATGAGCACGCCCTGGATGCCCTGCCGCGCCGGCCGCGGGAGCTGCTGACCCCGGAGGAGCGGCGGATCGAGCAGGGGCTCGACGACGTCGAGGAGACGGTCCCGGAGGTCGATGAGGATGAGGCGGCGGAGGCCGACGGCGAGGCCGAGGAGGCGCCGGACGACGACGGGGAGGAGGCGGGCCCCGAGGTGGAGATGCCCGACCTGGAGCCCCCGGCCGAGCCGGAGACCTGGTGACGCCCGGGCTCGGCGCCGATGCTAGACTGAACCACTCACGCGCAGGCGAGAGCACACGTATGGGTTTCTCTGAATGGAATCTGATCTGGATCGATCTTGAGATGACCGGTCTGGATCCGAGTCGCGACCGGATCATCGAGATCGCGGTGGTGGTCACCGACAGCAACCTCGACACCCTGGCCGAGGGACCGGTGTTGGCCATCCACCAGGATCGATCCTTGCTCGACGGCATGGACGAGTGGAACACCCGCCAGCACGGCCGCTCGGGGCTGACCGAGCGGGTGCGGGCCAGCACCGTGACTGAGGCGGAGGCCGAGGCGCAGGTTCTGGCCTTTCTCCGGCAGCACGTGCCGCCGCGGACCTCGCCGATGTGCGGCAACAGCATCTGCCAGGACCGGCGTTTCCTGGCGCGCTGGATGCCGGAGCTGGAGGCGTACTTTCATTACCGGCACATCGACGTCAGCACGCTCAAGGAGCTGGCCCGGCGTTGGGCGCCGGAGGTGGCCGAAGGGGTGCGCAAGTCCGGCAACCACCTGGCCCTGGACGATGTCCGCGACTCGATCAACGAGCTGCGCCACTACCGGCGCGAGTTCCTGCGCATGCCGGCCTGACGCCGGCGGGAGGGGAGGATGCTGCTGCTCGATCCGGGCGATCTGCAGACCCTGCGCGAGCGCGAACCGGTGCTCGTGGTGGATGTCGGGGACGACGACGGCCGCTACCGGCAGACGCACATCCCGGGGGCGGTGCACCTGCCCTACGGCCACCTGACGCGCGCCGAGCCGCCGGCGATGGGGCTGGTCCCCGACGCCGCGGTCCTGGGCAAACGCCTGGGCGCGGTGGGGATCGACGACTCGGTCACGGTCATTGCCTATGACTCCGACGGCGGGGGGCGGGCGAGCCGCCTGCTATGGACGCTGGATCTACTCGGTCATCCCCGCCATGGGTTGCTCAACGGTGGTCTTCAGGGGTGGCTCGCCGAGGAGGGGCCGGTGGAAGGCAGCGCGGTGGCACCGCAGTCGTGCAGCTACTCGGCGCAGATCCGCCATCCCGAGTGCCTGGTCGACCGCGACTGGGTGCTGGCGCACCTGGACGACCCATCGGTGACGCTCATCGACGCCCGGTCCCGGGGGGAATACACCGGTACCGACGTCCGCGCCCGCCGGGGTGGTCACATCCCGGGGGCGGTGCACCTGGACTGGCAGGCGCTGATGGATCCCGAGGATCCGCCGCTACTGCGCCCGGCGCCGCAGGTGCAGCAGCTGCTGCACGAGCGCGGCATCGACGACCCGCGGCAGGAGCTGGTGGTGCACTGCCAGACCCACCACCGCTCATCCCTGACCTACGTGGTGCTGCGCGCGCTGGGCTACCAGCGGGTGCGCGCCTACGCCGGCTCCTGGTCGGAGTGGGGCAACGATCCGGAGCTGCCGGTCCGCGAGGGCGGCCCGTAGCAGTGCATCGCAGCGGGTAACCGTGGGGAAGGGCGGACCGGGGAGGGGCGCCGCCGCCCCCCGGTCCGTGGGAGGAGCAGCGCCTTACTGCTCCTTGCCCGCCAGATACAGCCAGGTCTCGACGACCGTATCCGGGTTCAGGGAGACGCTCTCGATGCCCTCGTCCATCAGCCACTGGGCCAGGTCGGGGTAGTCCGACGGGCCCTGGCCGCAAATGCCGACGTACTTGCCGTGGCGGCGGCAGGCCTGGATGGCCATGGAGAGCATGCGCTTGACCGCCTCGTTGCGCTCGTCGAACTGATCGGCGATGACACCCGAGTCACGATCCAGTCCAAGGGTCAACTGAGTCAGGTCGTTGGAGCCGATCGAGAAGCCGTCGAAGTGCTCCAGGAACTCGTCGGCGAGCACGGCGTTAGAGGGCAGCTCGCACATCATCATGACCTTCAGGCCGTCCTTGCCGCGCTCCAGGCCGTTCTCGGCAAGCAGGCGGATGACCTGCTCGGCCTCGGCGGTGGTGCGCACGAAGGGCACCATCAGCCAGACGTTGTCCAGGCCCATCTCGTCTCGGACCCGGCGCAGGGCGCGGCACTCGAGCTTGAAGCACTCCTGGAAGTCGGGGCTGATGTAGCGCGAGGCGCCCCGGAAGCCGATCATCGGGTTCTCTTCGTGCGGCTCGTACTTCTCGCCACCGATGAGGTTGGCGTACTCGTTGGACTTGAAGTCCGACATGCGCACGATCACCGGCTTCGGGTGGAAGGCGGCGCCGAGCATGGAGACCCCCTCGGCGAGCTTGTCCACGTAAAACTCCTCGGGGTTCTCGTAGCCGGCCGTCTGCGAGCGGATGACCCGCTTGATCGACTCCTCCTGCTGATCGAACTCGAGCAGCGCCCGGGGGTGGATGCCGATCATCCGGTTGATGATGAACTCCACGCGGGCGAGGCCGACGCCCTCGTTGGGCAGGAACTGGAAGTCGAAGGCGCGGTCCGGGTTGCCGACGTTCATCATGATCTTGAACGGCAGATCCGGCATGTCGGACAGGGAGACCTCGCGGACCTCGAAGTCCTGCTTGCCCTCGTAGACGTAGCCGGTGTCGCCCTCGGCGCAGGAGACGGTGGCGTCGATGCTATCCGGGATGGTCTCGGTGGCATTGCCGCAGCCGACGATTGCCGGGATGCCGAGCTCGCGGGCGATGATCGCGGCGTGGCAGGTGCGGCCACCGCGGTTGGTGACGATCGCCGCCGCGCGCTTCATGATCGGCTCCCAGTCCGGGTCGGTCATGTCGGTGACCAGCACGTCGCCTTCCTGGACGCGGTTGATCTCACTGACATCCTGGACGACGCGGGTGGGGCCGGCGCCGATGCGCTGGCCGATGGCACGACCCTCGGTCAGCACCTGGCCGCGATCCTTGAGGTGGTAGCGCTCGAGCACCTGGCCGCCGTCCCGGCTTTTCACCGTCTCCGGGCGGGCCTGGAGGATGTAGAGCTGCCCGTCCTCGCCGTCCTTGCCCCACTCGATGTCCATGGGGCGGCCGTAGTGCTTCTCGATGATCACCGCCTGGCGGGCGAGATCCTCGATGTCGGCGTCGTTGAGGCAGAAGCGCATGCGGTCGGACTCGGGGACGTCGACGGTCTCGACGGTCTTGCCGTGCTCGGTGCTGCCCGAGTAGACCATCTTGATCGCCTTGCCGCCGAGGTTGCGGCGCAGGATGGCCGGGCGGTTCTGCTCGAGGTTGGGCTTGTAGACGTAGAACTCGTCGGGGTTGACCGCGCCCTGGACCACCGTCTCGCCCAGGCCCCAGGAGGCGGTGACGAAGACGGCCTCACGGAAGCCGGACTCGGTGTCCATGGTGAACATCACGCCGGAGGCGCCGATATCGGAGCGCACCATGCGCTGGATGCCCGCCGAAAGGGCCACCTGCTCGTGGTCGAAGCCGTGGTGGACGCGATAGGCGATGGCGCGGTCGGTGAATAGAGAGGCGAAGACGTGGTGGATGGCCTCGCGGATGCCGTCCAGGCCGCGGACGTTGAGGAAGGTCTCCTGCTGACCGGCGAAGGAGGCATCCGGCAGGTCCTCGGCGGTGGCCGAGGAGCGCACGGCGAAGGAGGCCTCGCCCGGGTGCTGCGACTCGAGCTTCTCGTAGCCGGCGCGGATGGCGGCGTCGAGGCTCTCGGGCAGGGGCGCGTCGAGGATCATCTGGCGGATCTTCGCGCCGGTGGCGGCGAGCTGCTCGACGTCGTCGACATCCAGCCCCGCCAGCGCGTCACGGATCCCCGAGCGCAGGTTGTTGGCGTCGAGGAACTCCCAGTACGCCTTCGCCGTGGTGGCGAACCCGCCCGGGACACGGACGCCCGCCTTGGCGAGGTTGCTGATCATCTCGCCGAGGGAGGCGTTCTTGCCGCCTACCTGGTCAACATCGCCCATGCCAAGGGCGTCGAACTCCACTACGTAATCTTGCAAGGCTGTGCTCCCCTGAAGCGTCACAATGGCCGTGCTCGCGGTGCTGCGTGCCGCGGCCGGCGGTCTTGGTCTAAGATGGCCCGCCGACACATGGCCGCAACGGGACCGACCCACCGATGACTGATGTGCGCAGGGTTTTCTTTGTCTCCGATCGTACCGGGATCACGGCCGAGGCCCTCGGCCACTCGCTGATGACCCAGTTCTCGGTCACCACCGAGCAGGCCACGATCCCCTTCGTCGAAACGGTGGAGCGGGCACGGGCGGCGTTACGCCGGATCACGGCGGCATCCACCGAGGATGACCATCCGCCCATTGTCTTCTCCACCATCATCGACCCGGAGGTGCTCGCCGTCCTGCGCGGGAGCGAGCACATTGTCCTCTTCGATTTCTTCGACACCTTCATCGCGCCGCTCGAACGCGAGCTGGAGGTGCCGTCGAACCATGTCATCGGCCGGTCGCACGGAATCGCGGATGATAGCACGTACGATGTGCGGATCGATGCCATGAATTTCGCACTGCACCATGACGACGGCGCCACCCATCAGCACTACGGCCGCGCCGACGTCATCCTGGTGGGGGTCTCGCGCAGCGGGAAGACCCCGGCATCGCTCTATTTGGCGCTGCAGTTCGGCGTCTACGCCGCCAACTACCCGCTCACCGACGACGACCTGATCGCCACTCGGCTGCCCCGGGCGCTGGTCTCGCACCGCGAGAAGCTCTTCGGGCTGACCATCGACCCGGACCGGCTGCACCAGATCCGCAGTGAGCGTCGCCCCAACAGCCGCTACGCCGAGCTGCGCCAGTGCGAGTACGAGGTGGCGCGCGCCGAGGCGATGTTCCGCCGCGAGGGGATCCCCTATCTGGACATCACCACCATGTCCATCGAGGAGATCTCTTCGACGGTGATCCATCAGCACGCGCTGACCCGGCGCGTCTAGGCCATGGGTTTGCTGCGCGGCGGGGCATGTTATGCTCGCGCGCATGGTTCAGGAAGCCTCCGCCACGCACCGAGCCCTTGAGGCGAAACCGCGCACCTTCGCGGCGCTCATGGAGCTCTACGAGACGAACTACATCTACATGCGCCGCCTGGTGCCCGATCTGGAACGGGCGGATGCCGAGCGCGAGATTTCCTTCTCGCGGGACGGCGTGGCGCTTCGTCTCGAGGTGCTCGAACGCAGTCGCTACACCACCACCGTCCTCCTGACCCACCGCTTCGCATCCGGCTGCGGGGCCGAATCGCTGCCGGAGCTGACCGTGCGGGTCTACCACGACGCCCGAGTGGCCGAGGTGATGGCCACCGGCGGGCGTACGGTGCGCGATCCGGCCGGCAGCCTGGAACAGCGCTGGGTCAGCAATCGGTTCCTGAGTCGCTGGCTGCGGTTCAGCCTGGGCGAGGGGCACGGATTTCGCCTGCAGTCCGGGAGTTCGACGGATCGACCTTGACCGGACGCAATCCGGCCGCTATAACCAGAGATACCCCCCATCTTGTTAAGGAATTGGCTATGCGCTTGTCGACGAAAGGGCGTTACGCGGTCACTGCGATGATGGAGCTGGCCCTCAACAGCGAGAAGGGGCCGGTGACCCTCGCGGAAATCTCCCACACCCAGGGCATCTCGCTGTCGTACCTGGAGCAGCTGTTCGCGCGCATGCGTCGCGACGGGCTGGTCGTCGGGGTGCGCGGCCCCGGCGGCGGCTACCGCCTGGCGCGTCCGGCGGGCGAGATCTCGGTGGCGCAGATCATCACCGCAGTGGATGAAGGCACGGCCCAGGGGCAGAGCGTTGGTGAGGGAGGCGCCGACGACGACCGCTGCCTGACCCACGACCTGTGGGTCGACCTGAGCCGGCAGATCTACGACTTCCTCAACGGCATCACCCTCGAGCAAATGGCCCGCGACGCCGGCGTGCGCGAGGTGGCGGAGCGCGTCGGCTCCGGTGATCGCGACGTGGGGCGCGGCGACCGCTCCTCGTCGGTGGCCTGAGTCGTACGGGAGTCTCCATGGGTCCGGTCCTGGTGGTTCGGCATGCCATTGCCGAACCCCGCGACCAGGCCCCCGACGGCAGGGATCGGACCCGCCGCGTCTCGGATCAGGGGCAGCGGGTCATGCGTCGGGCGGCGCTGGGGCTGCGGCGGGTGGTCGAACACCTGCCGCTGGTGGCGCACAGCCCGCTGACCCGTGCCGTGCAGACCGCAGCCATCCTGGATGCCGCCTTCCCCGAGTCTACTGCCCGGCGCGAGCTGGCTGCGCTGGCCCCCGGCGGGGATCCCGCGGCCATCTTCCAGTGGCTGGCCGGGATCGATGAGACGCCGGTGGCCCTGGTGGGCCACGAGCCCGATCTCGGCTGCTGGGTCGGGCACGCCCTGATCGGCTCGCCGGTCTCCTTCCTCGCCTTCCCCAAGGCGTCCGTCTGTCTGCTTGACTTCCCCGAGGGGGCGGCCCCCGGTGCGGCGCGGTTGATCGGTCACTATCCTCCCCGGGTACTCAGCGACCTGTCGGAGGTGGCGCAGTGATGCACGATGAGCAGGTGATCGCGGCGGTTGATCTGGGTTCGAACAGCTTCCACATGGTGGTCGCGCGCATCGATCCGGCCACCCGTACCCTGCGCGTCATCGACCGGCTGCGCGAGACGGTTCGCCTGGGCTCCGGGCTGGAGCAGGGGCAGAAGCGTCTGAGCGAGGCCGCCCGGGAGCGTGCCCTGGCGTGTCTGGCCCGCTTCGGGGACCGGCTGCGCCGCCTGCAGGCGCAGCAGGTGCGGGCGGTGGGTACCAACACCCTGCGCCGCGCGCGCGATGCCGCCGATTTCATGCAGGAGGCCGAGCACGCCCTGGGCCACCCCATCGAGGTGGTCTCGGGCTACGAGGAGGCGCGCCTGATCTACCTCGGGGTGGCCCACAGCCTCGGTTTCGATGAGCACCGCCGATTGGTGGTGGACATCGGCGGGGGCAGCACCGAGCTGATCCTGGGCCGCGGTCCCCGGGCCGAGCAGATGGAGAGCGTCCATCTCGGCTGTGTGTCACTGACCGGGCGCTGTTTCGCCGACGGTCGCATCACCGAGCGGCGGTTCCGGGAGGCGGGGGTTCTGGCCCGCCTCGAACTCGGGCCGGTGGAGGGGGCCTTTCGGGCGCCGGCCTGGCAGGGTGCGGTAGGCGCCTCCGGGACCGTGCGCGCCGCGGCGGACGCCTGCGCCAGCCGGGACTGGTCGCCGCCGGGGTGGATCACCGCCGAGGCGCTGGGCCGACTGCGCCGGCTGGCGGTGGAGGCCGGCGATGCGGAAGTCCTGGGCGAGTGGCTGGGCCTGTCCGGCGACCGCCGGCAGGTCTTCCCGGCTGGGCTGGCGGCGCTGTGCGCCGTCTTCGAGGCGCTGGGCATCGAGCGCATGGAGGTTGCCGACGGCGCCATGCGCGAGGGGGTGATGCACGACCTGGCGGGCCGGCTGGGCATGCTTCAGCACAGCGAAGACGCCCGGGCCAACACGGTGGCGGCGCTGCGCCGGCGCTACTCGGTGGAGTCGGGACAGGCCGACCGGGTGGCGGCGACGGCGGCCACGCTGCTGGAGCAGGCGGCGCCTAGCTGGGGGCTGGTCGATCGCTTCTACCATGACATCCTGGACTGGGCCGCGCAGCTCCATGAGATCGGCCTGGACATCTCCCACGCCCAGTACCACAAGCACGGCGCCTACATCCTTCGCAATGCGGACATGGCCGGCTTCTCCCGCCAGGAGCAGCAGCTGCTGGCCCTGTTGGTGCGGGTCCACCGCCGCAAGCTCGCCCGCGGGCAGCTGAAGGCCCTGCCGCAGCGGTGGCTGGATACCGGCAAGCGGCTGGCGGTGGTGCTGCGCCTGGCCGTGCTGCTTCACCGCGGCCGGGCCGACGGCAGCGTGCTCGAGCCACGGGTCGAGCCGCTGGGCGACGGCATGCGCCTGTGGTTCCCGGCGGGGTGGTTGGCCGACAATCCTCTGCTGCAGGCCGATCTGGCCCAGGAGCAGCGCTACCTGGAGCGCGCCGGCATGACCCTGGAGCTGGCCGAGTCGGCCGGCTAGGGCGGCGCCGGCGCGCGGGCCAGGTTTAGGCGTCCTCGGCGAGGTGGGCGAGCAGGGCCTGTTGGGCACTGAACGGGGTCTCTTCATCGCCCTCCGGCCGGGCGCGCACGTAGGAGCCGTCCGCCTGGAGCAGCCACGCCTGCTGGGTATCCGCCAGGTAGTAGGCCAGGTCCTTGCCGATGCGCTCACGCGCCTCCCGGTCGTCGATGGGGAAGGCGGTCTCCACCCGGCGGAAGAAGTTGCGATCCATCCAGTCGGCGCTGGCGCCGTACATCTCCGGGGTTCCGGCGTTCTCGAAGTAGAAGACCCGGGTGTGCTCGAGGAAGCGGCCGACGATCGAGCGCACGCGGATGTTCTCCGAGACCCCGGGCAGCCCGGGGCGCAGGACGCACATGCCGCGGACGATCAGGTCGATCTCCACCCCGGCCTGCGAGGCCCGGTAAAGGGCCTGGATGGCGCGCGGCTCGGTCAGGGCATTGAGCTTGGCGATGATCCGTCCGCCGCGACCTGCGGCGGCGTGCTCGGCTTCGCGCTCGATGCGGGCGAGCACGCCGTCGTGCAGGGTGAACGGGGCCTGGAGCAGGCGGTGCAGATCCTTGAACCGACCCAGGCTGGTCAGTTGCAGGAAGACGCTGCGCACGTCCTCGCCGATGCGCCGGTCGGCGGTCAGCAGGCCGTAGTCGGTGTAGAGCCGTGCGGTGCGCGAGTGGTAGTTGCCGGTGCCGAGGTGCACGTAGTTGCACAGGCGGCCGCCCTCGCGCCGGACGATGAGCATCATCTTGCCGTGGGTCTTGTAGCCCACTACTCCGTAGACCACGTGCGCGCCGGCCTCCTGGAGGCGGTTGGCCAGGCGGATGTTGTCCTGCTCGTCGAAACGCGCACGCAGCTCCACCACCACCGTGACCTCCTTGCCGGCGCGGGCGGCGCGGACCAGATTGTCGACGATGGCCGAATCGGGGCCGGTGCGGTAGAGCGTCTGTTTGATGGCCAGGACGTTGGGGTCCTGGGCGGCCTGGCGGACCAGGTCGACCACCGGCAGGAAGGATTGGAAGGGGTGGTGGAGGAGGATGTCCCGCTGCCGGATGGCCTTGAACAGGTCGGTCCCGGTGCTCAGCACCGCGGGCAGCCCCGGTGTGAACGATGGGTACTTGAGGTCGGTGCGGTCGACCAGGTCGTAGACGGCCATCAAGCGGTTGAGGTTCACCGGGCCGTCCACCTGGTAGAGGTCGTCGCGGCCGAGTTCGAACTCCTCGAGGAGGAAGTCGGCCATGGCGTCCGGGCAGTTGGCTGCCACCTCCAGGCGCACGCCCTGGCCGTAACGGCGCTGCGGCAGCTCGCCCTCCAGCGCGCGCATCAGGTCGTCGACCTCCTCCTCGTCGACGAAGAGATCGCCGTTGCGGGTGACGCGGAACTGGTAGCAGCCGCGCACCGTCATGCCCGGGAACAGGTCGTTGACGAAGGCGTGGATGACCGAGGAGAGGAAAACGAAGTCATTCGGGCCGCCGCCGTCGATCTCCGCCGCCGGCAGCTGGATGATCCGGGGCAGGGCGCGGGGCGCCTGAACGATGGCGTAGCCGGTGTTGCGACCGAAGGCGTCCTTGCCCTCGAGCGAGACGATGAAGTTGAGGCTCTTGTTGAGCACCTTGGGGAACGGATGCGCCGGGTCCAGGCCGAGGGGGCTGAGGATGGGCAGCAGCTCGGTCTCGAAGTAGTGGCGCAGCCAGTCGCGCTGTGCCTCGCTCCAGTCCTGGCGGCGTACGAAGTGGATCGACTGCTCGGCCAGCGCGGGGATCAGCTGCTCGTTGAGCACCCGGTACTGCTCGTGGACGATCTCGTGGGCCACTGAGCCGGTGGCGCGCAGCACCTCCTGGGGGCTGCGGCCGTCGGCCTCGGTCTGCACCGAGCCGAGCTCCGCCCGCTGCTTGACGCCGGCCAAGCGGATCTCGAAGAACTCGTCCATGTTGGTGCTGAGGATGCACAGGAACTTGAGCCGCTCGAGAAGCGGTACGCTCGGATCCCTGGCCTGTTCCAGGACCCGGCGGTTGAACTCGAGGAGGCTGAGCAGGCGGTTGTTGTAGAGCTCGGGCTGTTTGAGGTCGGTCGGTTCTTGCATGCCTTCTACGCTAGCAGAATCCGCCTCTGGGCGGTTTTTCGATTCTATGACATCCTGCGAATGTGAAGCCCGACAACCATCGAGGAGCGACGATCATGAGCGACGAGCGCCCCGCAGCGGACCCCAGCGAGGACCCCGGCGAGCAGCGCCGCCTGCAGCGTCGGATCGACCGCGCGGTGGCGGGGCTGGTGCTCTATGAGCGGTCATGGTGCCCGTTCTGCATGCGGGTCAACATGACCCTGCGCAGCCTCGGCATCGAGCTGGAACGCCGCGATATCGGCCAGGATCCCCAGGCCGCTCGCGAGCTCGAGGAGCACGGTGGCAAGCGCATGGTGCCCTGCCTCTACATCCCCGACGGCGGCGACGGACAGTGGCTCTACGAGTCGGGGGATATCGCCGCCTACCTGCGCGCACTGGTCGAGGAGCTCGGCCCCGACGGGCGCGACGGGTGAGCGGGGGTCAATCCGCCTTTTCCAGGAGCCGGTCGCGGATCGCCTGGTCCGGGTAGCCGTCGGCCGGCAGCCCCCGATCCTGCTGATAGGCACGCAGCGCCGCGCGGGTCTGCGGGCCAAGGAGCCCGTCGACGGGGCCGGCGTCGAAGCCCAGCTCGTTGAGGACTTCCTGGATCTGGCGCAGTTCGTTGTGCCGCGGGGGCGGCTCGTCGGGGAAGTCCGCGCGCAGCGGCGGGGCGCCGTCGAGCCGGTCGGCGAGCAGGCCGACGGACAGGGCGTAGGAGACCGAGGCGTTCCAGCCCATGATGCGGCGGAAGTTCTCGTAGACCAGGAACGCCGGGCCGTTGCGTCCCATGGGCAGGAGCAGCGCGGCCGGGATGTCGCTTTCCGGCAGGTCGGACCCGTCGGCCCGACGCACGCCCAGCTGCTGCCATTCGTCCAGTGGTTGGGGGTCGTCCAGGCCCAGGTGCTCGAAGCCGAAGCCGTCGGCCAGCCTGACCTCGCGGCCCCAGCGTAGGCCGGGGCGCCAGCCCATGGACCGCAGGTAGTTGGCGCCGGAGGCGAGGGCATCGGCCACGCTGTCGCGTAGATCGATGCGCCCGGAGCCGTCGTAGTCCACGGCGTGCTCGCGCAGCGTGGTGGGCATGAACTGCGTGTGCCCCAGGGCGCCGGCCCAGGAGCCGCGCAGGCCGTCACGCGCGAGCTTGCCATCCTCCAGGAGCGCCAGCGTGGCGTCGAGCTGGTGGAAGAAGAAACGCGCCCGGCGGCCCTCGCAGGCGAGGGTGGTCATGGCGTCGATGATGGGCACCTCACCGAAGTAGCTGCCGTAGTGGGTCTCCATGCCCCACAGCGCCACGAGGTAGCGCGGCGGTACGCCGAAGTCGGCGTGGATCCGCCAGAGCAGTTCCCGGTGCTCGTCCATCATCGCCTCCCCGCGGTCGATGCGCTGATCCGTCAGCCGGGCGTCCAGGTACTCGCGGAAGGTCTGCACGAACTCCGGCTGCTCGCGGTCGAGCTCGAGGATGCGCTCGAGCTGCTCGACGTCGGCGAAGGTCTCCTCGACCACCGCGGCGTCGCGGCCCTGCTCCTTGAGATCGGCGCGCAGGTTGGTGACGCACTGCTCGAAGTCGTCGGCGAGGACGGGGGCGGTCAGGCACACCGCCATGAGCATCGGCCAGCGGGGGGGGCGCGGCATGGTCTCGATTCTTCCAGGCTGAACG
This sequence comes from Halorhodospira halophila, assembly GCF_016653405.1. NCBI lineage: Bacteria > Pseudomonadati > Pseudomonadota > Gammaproteobacteria > Chromatiales > Ectothiorhodospiraceae > Halorhodospira > Halorhodospira halophila. Next base: position 19,645 of record NZ_NHSN01000004.1, on the reverse strand, counting down.
GGGCCCCTCACAGGGCGTTGCGTGCAGTGTAAGATAGCGCCGCCAACCGGTCGACCGCTGCTGCGAGGAGTCCGATGTACGCCCTGATCCGCCGTCTGCTATTCCGGCTCGAACCCGAGCAAGCCCACCGCGTGAGCATGCGACTCGCCCGCCTGGGTCTGCGTATCGCCGCTGTGCCCGGGGTGCGGGGCCTGCCCGCGGTGCCCCGACGGGTGATGGGGATCGATTTCCCCAATCCGGTCGGTCTGGCCGCCGGCTTCGACAAGGACGGCGAGTACATGGACGTACTCGAGAAGCTCGGTTTTGGCTTCCTGGAGCTGGGGACGGTTACCCCGCGCGCGCAGCCGGGCAATCCGCGCCCCCGGGTCTTCCGGATCCCCGAGCACGAGGCCCTGATCAACCGCATGGGTTTCAATAATCAGGGCGCCGAGCCGCTCGCCCGCCGGCTCGAAGTCTCGCAGCACCGTGGTGTGATCGGTATCAATATCGGCAAGAACCGGGATACGCCCCCCGAGCGGGCCGTAGAGGACTACGCCCTGGCGCTGGGAATGGTCTACGGGGTGGCCGACTACGTGGCAATCAACCTCAGCTCGCCGAACACCCCGGGGCTGCGCGATCTGCAGCATGAGGGCGCGCTTCGCAACCTCCTCGATCGCCTCCAGACCGAGCGCAAGCGCCTGGCCGAATTCCACGACAAGCGGGTGCCCCTGGTGGTCAAGATCGCCCCGGATTGGGATGCCGGGGAGCTGGATGCCACCTTGGATATCCTGCTCGAGCGCCGGGTGGACGGCATCGTGGCCACCAATACCACGCTGGGGCGCCCCGGGGTGGGCCGGGATCCCCGGGGCCGCGAGAGCGGCGGGCTCAGCGGGGCGCCGTTGCGCGAGCAGGCTGAGCGCGTCCTTGAGCAGGTGGCGGCCCGGCGCGAGCGGCGTACGGCCCTGATCGCCGCCGGGGGGATCTGCTCCGGCGAGGACGTGAGCCGGCGCCTGGATCTGGGCGCCGATCTGGTCCAGCTTTATACCGGCATGATCTACCGCGGACCGGGTCTGGTGCAGGAGGCCGTACGTGCCGCCGCCCGGCACGCCGGTCAGCCCGGCTAGGGGGCGTCGTCGGGCCGACCGCTCTGCGGCTGCAGCCCGGCGATATAGATCATGACGTAGGCGTTGTGGTTGAGGTAGAGCCGGTGCTCGAGCTTCTTGATCGACTCGAGGTAGAGGCGGGTGCTCTCGGCGCCGAGGGCGTGGTTGAACAGCTCCAGGGGCAGCTCTGGCTCCATGGCGGCGCGGAACTCGTCGAGGTCGATGGCGTCGATGATGGGCGATGGCGGCTGCGCCGTATCATCGTTGCTCTGCGGGTCGAACTGCTCGAGGTAGGCCACGCTGCGCAGGATCCGCTGGCGGACGTCGCCGATAATCTCCTCCCGGAAGACGCGGTAGTCCCCGCCGCGCAGTTCGCTGACGCGTGAGAAGAGCGCCTCGAGGTGGCGCAGGTAGATCAGCACCCCGCGTTTGAGCAGCACCGAGTCGTGGACGATCCGCTGCGCCAGCGCCTCGGAGGTCTGGAAGCGGCCCAGGTCGATGCGGATCTCACGTGCGTCCAGGGCGATGTAGAGCGGATAGGGCAGGGGGGTACCGCTGGTCAGGGTGGCCCCGGCCCACTGACCGCCCTCCTCGGTGGACCAGCGTTGCCAGGCGACGTAGCCGCGGTTGAGGATGCGCTCGCCGAAACGAAAGGGGACGTGGAAGAAGATTTGGTCCCCCTCCCGAAGCCGCTCCCGGCTGGCCAGCCAGTCGGGCAGGAAGATCCCCAGCCCGCCGCTGCTGACGTCGTGCAGCAGGTATTGGAAGGGCTGCAGGGCCTCGCCGCGCGAGCCGAGGAACGGCAGGGCGATGGACTCGACCGGGCGGCGCAGTTCGCGCCGGGCGTCCATGGCCGCTCGGGCGCTTTCAGTCACCATGGGATCGTCCCTCCAACAGGGCGGCGGGCTCGCTGCGCATCCGTCGTAGCGGGTCCAGGGCCTCGGATGGCACCCCGGCATCGAGCCGCCAGTCCTCCTCCTTCCGGTACTCGGCGTGGACGCCGGCGTGCGGGCCGCGCCGGCGCTCCAGGTGCGCCAGGCGCTGCCCGGCCTGGGCGTGCCCCGGTGCCATCTCGAGCACGCGCCGGTAGGTGGCCCGTTCGGCGTCACATAGGCCGAGGGTGCACTCGATCTCGGACTGATCGAAGGCGGTCTCCAGGTTGTGGGGCTGGAAGCGTGCGGCACGCTGGAGGACGGCGAGGGCGGCCCGCGGCTGGCGGTCCTGGACCAGGGCCTTGGCGTGGGCCTCCTGGTGGACGGCCCGGTGCTCGGCGAGGGCCGGATAGTCCGGGTGGGCCGGTGCTGGCAGCGGCGCCTTCTCGGGCGCGGGCGTAATCAGCACGGGACGGGCCGAGGCCTCGTCCTCGGCGTCCGCGGTGCTATGTAGTTGGTTCAGCAAGGCGGCGTAGCGCTCCTTGGACTGCTTTCGATCCCCGGCCCAGCCCGCCACGCGCGCGGCCTCTACGGCGAAGGTCGGATCCGTCGGGTTGGCCTCGGCGAGGGTGTCGTAGAGTTCCAGGGCGCGCTCGTAGTCGCCCTGCCAGGACGCCAGCCGGGCCCGGGTCAGGCCGGCCTGGGTGGTATCGGGGAAGCGCTGCAGGATGGTGGCCAGGGGGTCCTCGGCCTCGGCCAGGGCGCCGCGGGCGATGAGCTGATCGGCGAGCAGGTAGCCCGCCCGGGTCAGTTCCGGCTCCAGCCTCAGGGCCCGGCGCGCGGCTGCCTCGGCGGCCTCGCGTTCGCCGCGGGCCGCGGCGTGTTCAGCGACCTTGAGGTAATCCCGGCCGCTGCGCGGGTCCGCCGGCGGCTCTGCAGTCAGGGGTTCCGGCTCCGGGTCGTCGGCCGGCCCGGGTGTCGCCCGGTGGGCCAGCCCTTCGAGGCGTGCCGATGCCCGGGCATTCCCGGGATCTGCCTCCAGGATGCGGGCGTAGTGGTGCTCAGCGGCGTAAGGCCGGCCCTGGGCCTGAAGGATGTCACCGAGCTGGCGCCGCAGTTCCTGGTCCCCGGGGGTCTCGTCGAGGAGCCCGCGCACGGCGTTTTCCGCGCCGTGGAGCACCCCGGAGGCGGTCAGCGTGGCGACGTAGAGCAGGTGTTCGGGGCGGCCCCGGAGGGGACGGAGGGCCCCCAGCAGGACCCGGGCCCGGCCGCTGCGCCCGAGTGCGAGCTCCACCCGGGCCTGCAGCAGGAGGCTCGCTCGCGTGCGCTCCGCGCCCGCCGGGAGGGAGGTCAGAAGGCCCGCGGCGGTCGCGTCATCCCCCATCCAATGCAGGAGTTGCGCTGTGTCGTAGACCAGTGTTGGGTCCTGCGGGGCTTTCAACTGATCGCAAAACCTCTATTATAGCCTATTGAACCTGTTTAATGCGATATGCCATAATTAGGTTATGGTGCCTATCAGCAAAGCCGCCAAGATCCTCGGCGTCTCCGTTCCCACGCTCTATCGCTGGGAGAAAGAGGGGCGGCTTCTGCCAGACAGCCACACCAAGGGCGGCCAGCGGCGTTACGACGAAGCACGTTTGAGTCGTTTGGCTGGCAAGTCGCACGCCGAGCGCACCGAAGACGCCGTCACCGTTGCCTACGCCCGTGTCTCCAGCTCGGATCAGCGCTCGGACCTAGAGCGCCAGAAGCAACTGCTCACGGACTTCTGCGGGGCGCGCGGATGGACGTTCGAGGTCATCGCCGATCTCGGCTCCGGGATGAACGACCGCAAAAAGGGGCTGCGCGGGCTGCTGTCGCGGCTGATCGACGGCAAGGTGGATCGCCTCGTGCTCACCCACAAGGATCGGCTTCTCCGCTTTGGCAGCGAGCTAATCTTCGCGGTCTGCGAGATGCGCAACGTCGAGGTGGTCATCATCAACCAGAACGAAGAGGCGTCCTTCGAGGAAGAACTCGCCCAGGATGTCCTTGAAATCATCACGGTGTTCAGCGCCCGGCTCTACGGTGCGCGCTCGCGCAAGAACCGGGCGATCATCGAGGGCCTCCAGAAGAGCGTTGCGGCGGCGGACAATGAGCATGGCTGAGGCTGCTACCAAGATCCGGCTGGAGGTCGAGGGCGATGTGGCTGCGCAACTCGACGGCCAGTCGCGGATCTGCAACTGGCTCTATAACCACCTGCTCGAGCGCGCCAACAACCTGCGCGCGCAATATCGACACACGCAAGACCCCGAGATCGGTGGGCTGCTCTACAGCAAACGCGGATTGCGGAACCTCCTTCCGCAGATCAAGGAGGAAAACCCCTTTATCAAGGTCGTACACTCCTCACCTTTGAAAAACGCCGCGCTGCGCGTCTCCGACAGCATCCGGCGCCACCAGGACGCACGGCACGGCCGCCGCAAGGGCGGCCCTGTGGGCTGGCCCCGGTTTCGATCCTGGCGGCATAGTGGGTGGTTTTCGCTGCTCTACGACGAGCCGAACAAGGGCTTCAGGATCCACGGCGAGCAGCTCACGCTCTCGCTGGGCAAGGATCGGAACAACCAACAACGCTATGTCGTCGTTCGGGCTCCGGGTGTGCAGAAAGCCCTCAAGGGCAAAACGGTCAACAACCTCCGCATCGTCAAGCAGCAGGGCGTGTTCTACGCCGTCTTCGGGGTTGATCGCCCTGTTCCCAAGCCGAAGGAAATCAACCACGCGATCGTCCTCGATCCGAACCACAAGAACCTCGCTTACGGCGTCGATTCGGAAGGCAACGCTGTCTCCATCGAGACGCCGTGGTGGCTCAAGATCCTGGATCGGCGAGCCGATGAGCTCCAGGCCAAACGTGACCGATGCTGCAAGCACTCGGTGCGCGTGCCGGTGCTCGACGCCGACGCTCAGGAGACAGGCCGCCACTACTGGCGGCCATCGAAGCGATGGATGCGCTATGATAAGGCCCTCCAGCGGGTGCTGGCGAAACGTCGAGAGCAGAGCAAGACGTACCTCGCCACCGTCGCCAACCGGCTGTATCGCCACTACGACTGGGTGGTGATTGGCGACTACACCCCGAAGGGCAACGGCATCACCACCGCCATGCGCCGGGCGATGAGTAATCGCTCGGTCATCGGGCAGTTCAAGGACACCCTCTCCTGGACGGCGCTCAAATCGGGCAAGCAGTTTTCGGTGTTCCAAGAACACCGGACGACACGGACTTGCTCCGAGTGTGGACACGCCGTCGAGGGAGGCATCGCCCCCGGCGTGGACGAGTGGGATTGTCCGTGCTGCGGTGCCCATCACCTGCGCGACGAGAACGCCGCGCGCAATGGATGGGCCGTGTTCCTGCGGGAACAGAAGCAAAACAACGGCGGCTTTCAGCCGCCAGTGCCTCGCTCAGGCCCCGCTGCCGTGCGGCAGCGGTGGACCTGGCGTGTCCGGCCTAGCGGGATCTACTCGCGGGGGTCGGGCTGGGCGTGCGACGCCTGAGCGCCAGGGAAAAACGCGGCTGTGGCCAGCAGCCGGGCCAGAACCCGTGAACAGGTTTGATCGGGTTTTGGCGAGCGGCAGCTGGGCTTGGGTGAGGAGGCGTCCGGGGCGGTGGAGCAGGCCCTGTGCGAGGCGGTCAACAACGCCATCATCCACGCCCACGGCCAACGAGCAGGCTACACCGTGCGCATCACCGTCCGGCAAGACGACGACTGGCTGATCGTCCGGATCCACGATGAGGGCGAGGCAACAGGCCCGGACTTGCCCCCGGTGGAGGCGTCCGGCGGCACGGTGGATCTGGACGAGGGCGGCCGCGGGCTGCGGATCATCCAGGCCCTGATGTGGCAGGTCTGTTACCTGCGGCGCCCGGAGGGCAACACGCTTGAGATGCGATACCCGCTGCCGGGCGGTACCGAGGACTGACCCGGGCGGCGTTCGCCGGTATCCCGGGTGGCCCGCAGTGGCGCCTGTGCGCTACCATCCTGTTCCATAGGAGAGGTGGCTGAGCGGTCGAAAGCACCCGACTTGAAATCGGGTGAGGGCATGCGCCCTCCGGGGGTTCGAATCCCTCCCTCTCCGCCAGCGCATTTCAAGTCGCCAGTTTGCCAGGTCGGCGATTTCCACCAGATCGAACGTGCACTCAAGTCCTTTCCTGGAGAGCCTAACGGACTACAAAACCCTGCGGGATAACGGGTTAAAGGGCGCGTCGCATTGGTGGAATGGCGCTGGCCCGGTCGTCCACTGAATCTTCGCCCGCTCGAAGGGATGCGGGGTTGACATTCCCGCCCGACGCAGAACCAGCGTGGTTATTTCTGCACAGGCGATGCGAGAACCCCGCGTAAGCCGCTGACATCTGGAGGCGTGTTCGCAAGGTGCTGATTTGTGGTTGGTTTGTAGCTGGACAGTCTTTGTCCAATAGACCTCGAAGGCCTTCGCGAAGCGGGTTCAGCTGACTTTCTCCACACGGTTTTCCACAGGTTCTGTGGAATCCTGGCCGACCCAGGGGCAAGGAGGTGAGATGCAGCGCCATGTCGTTTTACCCGACGGAGAGCGGGTTCCGGCCCTCGGCCAGGGGACCTGGCGCATGGGTGAGCGCCCAAGCGAGCGCGCGGCCGAGGTCGCGGCGCTGCAGGCCGGGCTGGATGCCGGGCTGACCCTGATCGATACCGCTGAGATGTATGGCGACGGCGGTGCCGAGCGGGTGGTGGGCGAGGCCCTGGCCGGGCGGCGGGATCAGGCCTTCATCGTCAGCAAGGTCTTCCCGTGGAATGCAAGCCGCAAGGGCGTGGTCCGCTCGTGTCAGCAGAGTCTCGAGCGTCTGGGCACGGATCGGATCGATCTCTACCTGCTGCACTGGCGCGGCGGCGCCTCGTTGGGGGAGGCGGTGGCCGGATTCCAGGATTTGCAGCGCGCGGGCTGCATTCGCCACTGGGGCGTGAGCAACCTCGATGCGACTGACCTGCAGGAACTCTGGGGGGTGCCCGGCGGGGGCGCGGTCGCCGCGAATCAGCTGCTCTATCACCTTGGCGAGCGGGGTATCGACTGGGACACGCTGCCGTGGTTGCGCCAACGCGGCATCCCGGTCATGGCTTACTGCCCGCTCGGGCAGGGCGGGCTGCTGAACGACTGGCGTCTCGTGGGCTTTGCGGAGCGTCACGGCATCACGGCGGCCCAGGCGGCGCTGGCCTGGTTGCTGGATCAGGGCGACGTGATCGCCATCCCGAAGACGCGAACGCCGGAGCGTGTTCTCGAAAACCGCGCCGCGCTCGAGATCACCCTGACCGAGGCGCAGCATACGGAACTCGAAGAACTCTTCCCGCCGCCGGACGGCCCCCGGCCGCTGGCCATCGTTTGATGGGGCCTGAGGCGCCGTATTTTTACCGGTTTTGCTTTGTTACCCCGTAGGGCGGGCCCGCCTTCCGAGGGTGGGTCAACTCTGTTGGCCAGCTGGGGTCAGCCTACGGGGCCGCTAACAATCCTGGCCAGCAAGAGCCAGAGTTCCTTGCGCTCGAGCGGTTTGTTCAGATAGGCATCGCAGCCGAGGCCGAAGCACTCCTGTTGGAAGTGCTCCAGGGCATGGGCGGTGATCAGGGCGATGGGCGTGCGCGCCAGGGCGTGTTCCGCCTCTTGTGAACGGATTATGCGCAGTGCCTCACGGCCATCCAGCTCGGGCATTTGAAGGTCGAGCAGGACGAGGTCGGGGCTCGCTTGCTGCCAGTGCTCGATGGCCTCGCGGCCATTTTGCACGCAGGTGATCTGTGCGCAGCCAGCCTGTTCGAGCAGGTTGTTCACGAGTAGTGCGTTGGTCGGCTCATCTTCGGCGACGAGAACGCGCAGCCCAGTCCCCACCGGCGCGCTTGTATCAACTTCGGCCTCTTCGGGGGTGTATAGCAACGGGGTGGCGGAGGTGGCTGGTGGCATCGCCACCGTGAAGCGGAACCTCGTTCCGTGGCTGGGCTGGCTCTCGACCGAGATGCGCCCACCCATCAGCTCCACCAGCTCTTTGCAGACCTTCAGCCCCAGGCCGCTGCCTTCCTTGCGGGCGAGCGCAGGACCAGCCTGCCGGAACGCCTCGAAGATGTGCGGCTGGTCTTCCTCCGGGATGCCGGCTCCGGTGTCCGTGACGGTGAAGGCGAGTTCATGCTCGGATGAACCGCGCTCTACGTGAACGCGGATATGGCCCGATTCGGTGAAGCGCAGCGCGTTGCTGACCAGGTTGTAGAGCACCTGACCGAGGCGCACCGGATCGCCATGGACCCGGAATGGGGCTTCGGTGCCTGAAGACCACTCCAGGTGCAGGCCCTTCTGCTCGGCCAGCGGCACGAGAAGCCCCAGCTGGGTATCCATGAACGCGCGCAGATCGAAATCCTCCTCGCTCAGCTGAACTCGGCCGGCTTCCAGCCGCGAGAGCTCCAGGACGGTGTCGATGAGCCCGAGCAGGGTATGGCTTCCGGCTTGGCAAAGCTCCACATGGTGATGCTGCCGCGGGTCCAGCTCGGAGTGCGCCAACTGATCCAAGAATCCCGTGATGGCATTGAGCGGCGTGCGCAGGTCGTGGCTGACCGCGGCGAGGAACATCCTTTGGTCCTCCAGCGTACGTTGGCGCTCCTCTTCCAGGGCTCGACGCTCACTGATATCGCGCAGGATCCCCGCCGCGTGCCAGCGCCCGGCAATCTGTACGGGTGCCAGGGTCAGCTCCAGGGCGATCTCGTGTCCGTCGCGGTGGATGGCCACGACTTCGGTCTGTTGGCCCACGCGGGTTTTGCCGCCGGACTCCCGGAAGTGGCGCATGCCTGCCTGCATCGCCTCCCGGTGGCGCTCGGGGACGAAACGGTCATGGAAGGGGGCACCTGCAAGTTGGTTGGCGCGATAACCGAGTAGTCGCTCGAAGGCCGGGTTGCAGTACACCAGCCGGTCCTCGGCATCGATCAGAACAATGGCATCGCGCGCGGCGGTGGTGATCGCCTGGAATTTGGCTTCGGCGGCGTGGTGGGCTTGTTCGAGATAGCGCCTGTCGGTGATGTCCTCGAGGATATGGACCGAGCTGCGGTAGGCCCCCTGTTCATCCAGAACCACATACGAGCGTGAGTGAAAGACTCGGCCGTCAGGCAGTTCGATTTCTTCGGAGGTCTCGGAGCAGCCGGTCTCGGAAGGACCGGCGTCGCCGGCGGATACTTTGGCCATGGCCGACTGGCATCCGGGCAGGGGGCCCTCGCCGCGGGGGAAGAAGTGCCAGTAGGGCTGGCCGGTCACCTGATCGAGCGTGGCGCCGGCCTGCTCCAGGTAGGCGCGATTCGCGCGCAGGATGCGATAGTCCTGGTCGTGGAGGAAGATCGGATGCCCCATGGCATCCATGGCATCGTTCCAGCTAGGGATGGGGTGCGCTTCCACGGGTGGGCTCTCCGGTGGTGGTGCCGGTCTCGGGCTCCTTCCGCAGCGCCAGCGATTCGATCCATTGCCGCAGCTCCGTGCGATCCAGCGGCTTGCCCAAGAACGCATCGAAGAGCGCGGACTCCAGGACCGCTTCCACTTCGTTGCGGGCATAGGCGGTGTAAAGGGCGATGGGTACCCGGGGGTAGCCCTCGGCCTGTTCCTCGGCCCGGATGTGTTCGGCCAGCTTGTCGCCATCGAGTCCGGGCATGTGGCGGTCGAGCACCAGGGCATCGAAAGTCCTTGTTTGCCAGGCCGCCAGAGCGCCGGCGCCGTCCTCGGCCGTGGTGACCGTGCAGCCGAGTTGCTCGAGGAGGGTCCGGGCTAGGAAGACGTTGACCGTCTGGTCATCGGCCACCAGTACACGCAGCGGGTCCGCCTGCGTATCCCCGCCAGAGGGCCGGGTGGTGGCGCTCAGGCCAGCGGCGGTGGCGCGGTCTGTCCCCGGTGCCGCTACGGGTGGCAACGGGAGCGTCACGGTGAACGTGGAGCCTACCCCCGGCGTGCTCTCGAGCGAGATCTCTCCGCCGAAAAGCTCGGTGAGTTCGCGCACGATGGCCAGGCCCAGGCCGTGGCCGCTGCGCGAGCCGCGATAGCCGGCGCGATCGAAGGCCGCGAAGATGTGCGCCTGCTGGTTTGGGGGAATCCCCGCCCCGGTATCGCGCACGCGGAAGCTGATCCGTTCATCGGGCTCTGTGCATACCGTTAGATCGATATGGCCTTCGTTGGTGTACTTGATGGCGTTGCTGAGCAGGTTCGACAGGATCTGGCCCATCCGGGTGGCATCGGCGTTCACCCAGTGCGTCACGCCGGGGTCGATGCTGCAAGAGAACGCCAGGCCGTGTTCTTGGGCCAGGGCGGTGTAGACGGTGCACTGGCCCTCGATCGCCGAGTGCAGGTCGAAGGGGGTCGGGCGCAGTTCCAGCCGCCCGGCCTGCAGTCGGCTGAGATCGAGCAGCGAATCGATCAGTTCCAGCAGACGACCACTGGCACGGCGGCACTGTTGCACGTAGACCTGACGCTGCTCTTCTTCCAGGTCCGGCTCGGCGAGCAGTTCCACAAAACCGGTCAGAGCGTTGAGGGGCGAGCGCAGATCGTGGCTGACCGCGTTGAGGAAAGTCGTCTTGGCCTCCACGGCCTCGGCCAGCTCCCGCTCCGCACGCGTCTGGTGGCTGATGTCGAAGCTAACGCCCAGTGTCGCCACCAGCTCTCCGCGCTGATCGGTAATGGGGTGGACGGTGAACAGCGCCGGGAACGTGCTGCCATCCCGGCGGCGCAGCTCGGTCTCTAGGCGGATCGGTTGGTGCTCGCGGAACAGCTGATCCACATATTGGGGCAGCCGCTCCATGTCCGCTTCGGTATGCAGCAGGCTGACGTGTTGGCCGAGCAGCTCCTCGCGGTCGTATCCGAACAGCGCCTCAGCGCCGGTGCTGGCCTCGAGGATGACGGAATTCAGGTCGGTCTTGATCAGGCTGACCGAGCTGGCCGCCTCGATGATCGCCTCGAGCTCCTGCTGCCGCTGTTGAAGCTGCTCGCGCAGCTGCTGCTCGGCCTGCTCGGCGCGGCGGCGCGCGGTGATGTCCACGCCCACCGACTGGACGTGGCTCAGTGTGCCGTGCTCATCGAAGAATGCGCGGTTGGTCCAGAGGGTCCAGTGGGTCTGGCCGTCCGCGCCGGGAATGCTGTTCTCGAAGTGGCCTACCGGCTCCTGAGGAGTCAGCCTCGCCAGGTGCGCTCGTGCCTCATCGCGCTCATCGGCGGGCAGGAAGTCGATCCAGCGTTGCCCGATCAGCTGATCCGGTTCGGTCTGCACATGCGCTGCCAGGGCGGGGTTGGCATAGGTGATGGTGGTATCGGGCAGGAAGCGCTCAATCATCAGCGGCTGGTTCTCGACAAGGTCCCGGTAATGGGCCTCCCGCTCGGCGAGCTCGTGCTGAAGGGTCCGTTGCTCGGTGACGTCCTGGGCCGTCCCGCGCAGGATTTGCGGATTCCCGGCTGCGTCAAACTCCGCATAGCCGCGTGCCTGCACAATCCGCTGACTGCCGTCCGGGGTTGTCAGGCGGTGCTCGATCTCGTAAGGCTCTCCCTGGTTCAGGGTGCGGTCGATGGCCTGATGGAGGGCCGGGTGATCCTTGGCCGGCACTCTGGAGAGAAAACTCTCCCAGTCCATGGGCTCCTGCGTCGGCTCCAGGCCGAGGAGGCGGTACATCTCGTTCGACCAGTGAACTGTTCCGCAAGGGATGTCGTAAAGCCAGTGCCCGAGCCGGGCAATGCGCTTGGCCTCGGTCAGTTCCAGCTCGCTGCGGCGCAGTGCGAACTCGGTCTCCTTGAGGGTCTGGACATCGACATGGGTACCCACCATGTAGCTCGGCGAGCCGTCGGCGCCGCGGCGCAGGGTCTGCCCCCGTCCCTGCACCCAGAGCCAGCCGCCATCGGCGCAGCGGTAGCGGAGTTCGACCGTGAAGGGCCGGCCTTCGTCGAGGTGGCCTTCGATCACCGGCTGGATGCGTTCAAGATCCTCGGGATGGATCATCGCCTGCCAGTCGGCGAAGGTCAGGGCGCCCTGCTGATGGGGATCATAGCCGAGCATGCGCCAGCAGGCCTCATCCCAGTACACCTGATCCGCCGCCAGGTCCCAGTCCCAGACCCCGAAGCCGGCGGCCTCCTGGGCCATGCGCAGACGCTGCTCATGGGCAAATTGAGTCGATAGATCGATACAGGCACCGATCTTTCCCACGACTTCGCCACGCTCATTGAGCAGCGGCGCGGCGCTCACTTGCGCCTGGAAACGCTCCCCGCTACCCCGAATCAGCTCGCACTCCGTGGTGTAGCCTTCGCCGGTTTCCTGCATGCGGGCGATCCCCTCACGGATCTGCGCATATTCGTCAGGGTCGTGCAGTATACAGATGTCGCTGCCGACCAGCTGTGCGCGTGTGTACCCAAACATGCGCTCGGCACTGTGGTTGGCCTCGCGCACTGTGCCCTCCAAGTCAACCTCGGTCAGGGCCACATCAGGTACCGCCCGAAGGATGGCCTCGATTCGTTGCCGGCCCGCCTCGCTGCGCTCCAGCGCCTGGCGCTGCTCGGTGATGTCCTGAATGGTCCCCTGAATGATTTGCTGGCCGTGCTCACCCTGCCAGCGCTGGGCGATCTCGCGGACCCAAAGCGTGCGCCCCCCGGGGTGGACGATGCGGTACTCGCCCTCGCAGGAGAGCAGGGAGGGATTGTTCTCGAACTGGAATTCGGCGACCTGGTCTCGATACCCCTCGGGGACCCGGGCGATGAACGACTCCCAGTCCGGTGGCGGCCCCTCCGGGTCGAAGCCGCAAAGCTGATAGGTCATCGAAGACCAGATCAGCTTCCCGGTCTCCGGGTAGGCAACCCAGTGCCCGATCGCCCCCATCTGCTCGGTCCGCTCGGCGCGCTGCAGGGCCTGGTCCCGGGCCTGGCGTTGCGCCTCCAGCTCAGCAACCTGCTGCTCGAGCAGATCTGTCTTGTGTCGAAGGCGCATGTGGGTGTCCACCCGCGCGCGGACAATCGCCGGTGAAAACGGCTTGGTGATGTAGTCCACCGCGCCGAGACTCAGGCCGTATTCCTCATCACTGGCCGCATCACGTGCCGTGACGAAGATAATGTCGATGCCACTGGTTTGCGGATCCGCCTTGAGGCGGCGGCAAACCTCGTACCCATCGAGGCCCGGCATCTGGATGTCGAGGAGGATCAGATCCGGTTGGGGCCGGTGCGAAGCCTGCAGCATCACCAATGCCCTGTCGCCGGAGTTAGCGACCTGAACCCGGTAGTTGTCCTTGAGCAGATTGCCAAGCGCCTGGATGTTCGTGGGCTCATCATCGACCACCAGAACGCTCTGGTGTGGCGTATCGCTGCTCATGTTGCCCCTTCTTGGTTACCTGTCAGCAGCGAGTTGAGCCGCTGCAGCGCCTCATCGAGCTCGAACTGTTCCACGAGGGCCTCCAATGCATCGCAGTCGAGTCCCTGGCCGCGCAGGTAGGCCAGGGCCTCCTGGAACGTTTCCTCCTCGATGAGTTCGCTGGCCTCCAGTTTTTGCCGCAGGCACGTCACGGCCTCCGGCGACCCTTGCCGGGCTGGTTCCGGCTCGCTGTTGAGCCCGTTTAAGGCCTGACCGGCATCCTGCAAAGCCTGCTCAAGGGCTTCGACGCATTCCGCGGTGACCGCATGACCGGTTTTCAGGGCGTGATCGATTTGCTCCGCCTGCTGCTGCAGGTCCACGGCCCCGAGTGTTCCGGCCACGCCCTTGAGGGTGTGGGCGAGTCGGCTCGCCTGCGCGTTATCACCGGCGCGCAGATAGTCGATCAGCGCGGTGTAGTCCGTGGTCAGTTGGCCGCGGAACCTGCGCAGCTGCCGCAGGTAGAGGGTTTCATCGCCACCGAGCTGGCGAAGCCCGCGTTCGAGATCGAACCCGGGCGGTCCGGCTGGCAGAGTATGAGTTTCCCGGGCCGAAACATAATCTTCCGGGACCGCCGCCGCGGTGCGCTCGGCCCGCAGATGCTCGATCAGTGCGGCGTAGAGATCCGGGCTTTCGATCGGCTTGCCCAGGTGGCCATCGGCGCCGGCCTGCGCCGCGCGCTGACGATCCTCATCCATCACGGCCGCTGAGAGGGCGAGGATGGGGCGGTCGTAGCCTTCTTCGCGCAGTACCCGCATCGCCTCATAGCCGTCCATCACCGGCATCTGCAGGTCCATCAGCACCAGATCCGGCGGATTGGCGCGCACCGTCTCGACGGCCACGGTGCCGTTCTCCGCGGTCGCCACGGTAGCCCCGGTCTTCTCCAGCAGTTCCGTGGCCACCTCCCGGTTGGTCTCGTTGTCTTCAACGAGCAGCAGGCGGTGGCCGCGCAGATCCGGCGCGTGGTGGGATGTGCGCTCACCGCCTCTCGGGCCTTCCCCTCCCTCGGCGCGAGCGAGTGCATCAATCAGCACGCGGTGGCCGCGGGTATTCGGGCAGGCGATGGTCGCTTCGCGGTCTTCGCCGAGAGGCAGAGTGAGTGTGAAGGCAAACGTGCTGCCTTCCCCGGGGGCGGAGTCGACCGTGAGTTCACCGCCCATGGCTTCAACCAGCCGCCGGCTGATCACCAGTCCAAGGCCGGTGCCGCCATAACGCCGGGTGGTGGAGGTATCGGCCTGGCCGAAGGCCTGGAAGATCCGGGCGATTTGCGCCTCGCTCATGCCAATGCCGGTATCCCGCACGTAGAAACGCAGCGTGGTATGGCCTGAGGGAGCTGGTGCGATGCCCCGTATGCCGAGCTCCACGGTGCCGCCTCGCTCGGTGAACTTCGTGGCGTTGCCGAGCAGGTTGCTGAGCACCTGCGAAAGGCGCAGGGAGTCGCCGACCAGGGTCTGTGGCAGGGACGGTGGGATGTCGTAGAGCAGTTCCAGGCCGCCGGCGTGGGCCTTCTCGCCAAAAAGGGTCGCCATCTGCTCAACCACATCAAAGAGCTGGAACTCGCGGGCCTCCAGCTCCAGCTTGCCCGCCTCGATCTTGGAGAAGTCGAGGATGTCGTTGAGGATGCCGAGCAGCATCTTCGATGAGTGCTCGATCTTCCGCAGCTGGTCGCGCTGCTTGGCGCTCAATTCGGTTTGCGCAAGGAGTTGGCTGAGACCGATGACCGCATTCATCGGGGTGCGGATCTCGTGGCTCATGTTGGCCAGGAACTCGCTCTTGGCCCGGTTCGCGCGCTCGGCTTCCTGGCGCGCTCGTTCCAGGGCCTCCTGCTGTTGCCTGCGCTCGGTGATGTCGTCCTGGACACCGAAGTGGCCGGTGGCGCGGCCATGCTCATCGTAGAGGCAGGTATAGTCCCCGTGGATGATCACGGGTGTGCCATCCAGTCTCCGTTCATGCGTCACCGCGCGGGCCCGGCCTCGGTCGAAAACCTCCCGGAGCACGGCGCGACTGTGCTCGATCTGTTCGTCGGGGAAAAAGTCCCGGCAGGCATGGCCGATGAAATCCTCACGAGTAGCCCGATACTGATCGAGCATGGCCTGATTGATCTTGGTCATCCGCTGATTGGCCAGGACATGGTCAAGCAGCGACTCTTTCTCCGCCTCTGAAGCCGAGTGCCAGTCGATCGGCTCATCGAGCATCATGAAGAAAAAGCCAATGATCGACTGGTTGAAGAATTCCTCGAGCAGCGCCTTGCTCTCGGTCAGTTCCTGCTCGGCGCGGACTCGGTCGGTGATATCGTGCACATACCCGTGCCAGAGGGTGCTGCCGTCAGCCAGGCGCTGCGGCGTGGCGTGTCCCTCGAGCCAGACCGTGCCCTTTAAGGGGTGCTGGATCCGGTAGCTGTGGCGCCAGGGCGTCAGGGTCTGGGCCGATTGCTCAATGCTCCGGTAAACCTCTTCCCGGTCGGCTTCCCATACCACTTCGAAGAGGCGATCGGCGCGCTCCAGGGCCTCTTGAGGCGTGGTGCCGTAGATCTTCTCAATGCCCTCGTTGGCGTAGACGAAAGCCGAGCTTCCGTCAGGCCATAGGCGGTATTGATAGATGAATCCGGGTAGCTGCGCGGCGAGATTGGCCAGCTGCTCCCGCGCCCGCTCGGACTCCTGTTGAGCCTGCTTGATCTCGGTGCGGTCCTCGTAGACCGCAACCACTTCGCCGGAAGAGAGCCGGAAGATCCGGTTCTCGCGCCAGCCGGTGATCCGTTCGTCCTGGTAGGCGGCCAGCGGCAGCTCTTCGGGCACGCCGGTGTCAGCCACCCGCTGCAGCGCCGCGAGCAGGCCCATCTCCTCGACACCCGGGAAGCATTCGGCGAGCGTCCGGCCGATGAGTTCATCTCGGGATCTCTGTTCAATGCGCTCGGATGCCGGGTTGAGATCGATGAACTCGAAATCCCGTCCCTGATCCACCGGGCGATACACGGCCACGCCACTGCCGGTCTGCTCGAAGATCCCGGCGAAGCGTTCCTTGGCCGCCTGCAGGGCTTGCTCGGCGCGGTGCTGTTCGGTGATATCGAGCACGAATCCGTCCAGGTGGGCCACATCGCCCTGGGCATTGCGCACGGCAACCCCCCGCTCCTGGACCCAGCGTAGTGACCCGTCTCGGTGCCGAAGGCGGTATTGCACCTCCCAGGGACGGTTTTCGCCCACCGCCTCGGCGATGGCCTCATCGACCCCGGCCAAATCATCCGGGTGAATGAGCTGGGCATAGGAGACAGTGGCATTGTTGACCAGTTCGTCGCTGGCGTAGCCGGTCACCCGCTCGGCCGCCTGACTGACCAGAAGCATGGTCCAGTCATCGTCGTCGAGGCAGCGGAAGGTGATCCCCGGGACGTTATCCATCAACGAGGCGAGCTGGTTGTTGGCGTCCTCCAGCGCTTGTCGGGTCTGCTCGATGTCGGAGATATCCTGGATGATCGACCAGATGACCTCGCGCCCCTCCGGGGTGGTGGTCTTGAAGCCGTGGAGCAGGACCGGATAGCAGTGGCCGTCCTTGTGGATGTACTCCTTTTGGAACGGCCCGTAGCGTCCAGTGCGTTGCAGCGACTCGATCTGCTCGAGTTCCTGCGGTCGATACGCCTCCGGGGTCACGTCCCAGTAGCTCAGCGCCCGGAACTCCTCGCGGGTGTAGCCGGCGGGCTCGTTGATGGCGTCGTTGAAATCGAGGAACTCGCCGGTGTGGAAGTCGTTCATGGCGATACCAACCGGCGAGAGTTCGAAGAGCCCGCGGAACTTGGCCTCTGCCGCGGCGAGGTGGCGGAGGTTCTCTTCCTCCTCGGTTACATCCTGGTTGACGCCCACGACCCGCACCGGGGCGCCGGAGGCATCGCAGACCACCTGGGCAAGCCCGAGCAGGGTGCGGAATCGGCCGTCATCCGCGCGGCGGATGTCCATCCGGATATTGAATGGAGTGCGGGTGGCTACCGCCTCGTTCAGCGCAGCCACCGCGCTATCGCGGGACCCGGGTAACAGGGCCTCGGCCCAGTCCTCGAATGAATGACCGAAAGTGGCCGGGTCCACACCGTAGAGGCGGAACATGCCCTCATCCCACTCGAGCCGTCCACTGGTCAGGTCGTAGTCCCAGATGCCGATGCTGGCGGCCGAGGTCGCCAGGTGCAGGCGCTGCGAGAGCTCCTCCTGAGTCCGTTCCGCGTCTTTTTCGGCGGTGACATCATGCTCAACGCCGAGCAAGTGGGTGGGTGTGCCCTCGGCATCGCATTCCACACGGCCCGTTGAGCGCAGATACCGGATCGCCCCATCCGCACGCCGGATGCGGTAGGTCAGATCCCAGGCGGTGTGGCGGTCAAAGGCCCCGCGAAAAGACGCCTCCACCCGTGCCCGGTCCTCTGGGTGGACGTGCTCGCGCCAGAGCGCCTCCGTCCACGGAACGGGACCAGTGGATGGATCTGTCCCCGGGTGCCCATACAGCGTAAGCAGTTGCTCGTCTGCCGTCACACGGCCTGACTCGAACTCCTGCCGCCAGAAGCCCGCCCCAAGACCTTCGCGCAGTAGACTGAGCTTGGTCTCCGCATCGGACGGCTTTTCTTCCGGCGCGCCTTGCTCGCCCAACCGTTCCACCTGGATCTCGACCCCGCCAAACTTTATTGATCAAGGCTACAGTACCCCATCCTACTCAATGACCACAAAAATTATCCTCCTTCCGCTGAGCGAGGGCCTGTCAGGCTGATTGGGGGTTATCCGGAGTTTCGGGCTCCTGCTGGCAGGCTGGTGTCGGATGCCCCCGTATGGCCGTAAGCACGCGCTCTTCCAGGTTGGCCAGCGCGCCGGGGCGCAGGTGTGCCCCTCTTTTTTGAACAGGGTGCTCGAGCTCGGCCCGGATCTGCCCCGGCGTGTCTCCGATCACCAGGATGCGGTGGCAAAGCTGGACGATTTCCCGTACGTCGTGGCTGACGAAGACCGCAGCTACGCCCGAGTCCACCACCCGCTCGCGAACCAGCTCGAGCAGTTCGGCTCGGTTGATGTAGTCCAAGCTGGCAAAAGGCTCGTCCATCAGCAGCAAGTCCGGATGAGCAGCCAGCGCACGGGCAATCCCCACCCGCTGGCGCATGCCGCCGGAGAGCTGCGCTGGGTATTGGCGGGCCGCCGCTTCCAGACCGACGCCGCGCAGCGCCTCCAGTGCGCGAGGCTTCTCCGTCCGGGGCAGCACCAGCTCGATATTGCCCTGTGCGGTTAGCCAAGGGAGGAGATGGGGTTCCTGGAAGACCATGCCCAGTCGACCGTAATGGCGCCGGATGGTGCCGGTGTCGGGTGTTTCGCGTCCGGCGATCAGGCGCAGCAGGGTGGATTTGCCGCAGCCACTGGCGCCGGTGACCCCGACGACCTCGCCGGGGGTCACGGCGAGGTCGACTGCCGATAGGCCCCCGCCGCCGGAGAAGATGCGGCTTGTGCCTTCCAGGGCGACGACGGGACCGCCGTGCCGGGTTGCCAGGGCTGGATCCGTGGGCCCTAGGTCGGTCTGGTTACGCATGTTGGAGCCTTCGTTCGATGAGTTGCCGGCCGGGATGAATCAGCAGGTACTCCAGCGCCAGTCCGAGGATGACGATCCACAGGACGTGGGCATAGACCGTCGTCACGGCGCCGTAGAGGTAGCTCCCCCAGAGCGATTGCCCCAGCCCCGCATCGCTTGCGAATGCCTCGGCCATGATCACTGCGCGCCAGCTGACCGATAGCGCCCCGGAGGCCGCGCCGGCCAGGGTCAGCGCCAGGTGGGGGAGCAGGATGCGGGTCAGGCGGGTGTACCAGTCGAGCTGGTACACATGGGCCATGTCCATGATGCCTCGGTCGATTTGCGCAATGCCGTGGCTGGTGGCCATGTAGATCAGAGGCAGCGCCATGCTTACGCCCACCAGCACCGGAGGGCCGGCGCCGATGCCGAGCCAGAGGACCGCAAGGACCAACCAGGCGATATGCGGGGCTGCCTCGATCAGGACGATGACCGGGTGCAGCGCCCGCTGCAGGGTTGGCCATCGTGCCGCCCACAGTCCGATGGTCACGCCGCCGAGCACTGAGAACAGGAAGCTGAGCACGACGTTGCGCAGCGTCACCGCGGTGCTCGCCCAGTGCTCGGTGGATTGAAGGAAGCCTCCGAGTTCAACGGCGACGGTTTGCGGATCCGGCAGGATGGAGTCCGGCACTTGCTCAGCGGTGACCAGCCACAGCGCTGCAACGCCGAGGAGTCCAGCCCAGGGTGGCCAGCTGGTCCAGAGGCGGCGCTACTGCGCATGCTCCGTAGCGAGCGGGTGGTGTGGA